>URWQ01000140.1 GCA_900551635.1 uncultured Collinsella sp.
GATGCCATCCATACCGTCAAGCCGCTCGAAGTCGATATCCCGCGCGGTCGCTTGGTTGCGGTTACGGGTGTTTCGGGTTCGGGCAAGACGACGTTGGTGCTCGAGACGCTCATCCCGGCACTCAAGGCGCAGGCAGCTGGCGAGCGCCTGCCGGGGCACGTGCGTTGGGTCGATGCCGAGGGTATTGCCCGCGCAAACCTGATTGACGCTACGCCCATCGGCGCCAACGTGCGCTCGACGGTAGCGACTTATGCCGACATCCATGATGAGCTGCGCCGCGCCTTCGCCCGTACGCCCGAGGCCAAGGCAGCCGGCTACAAGGCGGGCGCCTTTAGCTACAACACCGGCGCCTTGCGCTGCCCTACGTGTGACGGCACGGGCTCGATATCGCTCGACGTGCAGTTTTTGCCCGACGTCGAGATCGTCTGCCCAGCATGCCGTGGTTCGCGCTACGCCGAGGCCGCCTCGCATATCCATCGCGAGGGTAAGGACGGGAGCTTGCTGACGTTGCCGCAGCTCATGGACATGAGTGTGGACGAGGCCATCGACGCCACACTGGGACTCAAGAAGGTTCAGACGCGCTTGCAGACCTTGCACGACCTGGGCCTGGGTTATCTCACACTTGGCGAGCCCACACCGGCGCTTTCGGGCGGTGAGGCACAACGCCTTAAGCTCGCAAGCGAGATGGGCCGTGTGCAGGATGATGCCGTATTCGTATTTGACGAGCCCACGATCGGACTACATCCGCTCGATGTCCAGGTGCTGTTGAACGTGTTCGACGGCCTCGTTGCCAAGGGCGCCACAGTCGTCGTGATCGAGCACGACCTCGACCTTATCCGTAACGCCGATTATGTGATCGACATGGGTCCGGGCGGTGGCGACGCCGGCGGGCAAATCGTCTGCGCCGGCACGCCGGGCGACATCGCGGCCTGCCCCGCAAGCATCACCGGTCGCTACCTATAGCCGAATGTGATAAAGGGACAGCCTCTTTGCCTCATTGATGCCTATTTCACGCATTGAGCCGCGAGATAGTCGCGGAAGAATGGCAATTCAAATGCGACGAGCCCTCGTCCTCGTTCCCCGATGATGCCGGCATCTATCATGCGGCGTCGGTAGCGGGAGACCTGCTGCGGCGAACGCTTAAGGCGCTCGACAAGGTCGGCGGTGGTGGACTCTTCCTCGTCATCGAGCATGGCGATGAGGAATCGCTTGTCCTCTGCAGTGAGTTCCCGATAGGTTGCCGCGAGGATTCGGTCGTCCATCTCGTCGCGCGCGATTTTGATTCCCAGGTCAAAGTCGCGTGACGAGATTTTCTTCGAATCGTTTGTGAGATCCCAGGCACGGTAGCCTACGAGTTGCAATAGGAAGGGAAAACCAGAGATCGAGCGAACGGCTCTATCGATTCCCTCAGCATCTGCCAGGCGATCGTTTTCCTGGATTGTGCGAATCAAGGCCTCTCGCACGTCATAGTCGGCAATGCGACCCAGATGATATTGTTGGGCGCGGCGAAGGAACGAGACCGTCTTGTGGTTCAGCAACGTCGAGACGTTGTTGGGAAGTCCCGCCATGAGCAGCGCGACGCGTCTCCCATCGGTCACAAAGTGCTGATACGTCGCTGCGAGCTGAATCATCTCGTCGAGTGTCGGGTCCACCTCGTCAACCGTGACGAGCAGACCGGTGCCCGCTTCGTTGAGCTGGTCGATGATGTCGCTCATGCGATACCGCCAGGTTGAGGCATCGTGAACGCGACTGACCTCGATGCTGCCGAGCGGTGCAATTCCGAGACCGGTGACTTCGAAGTGGTTGGACGGGTCGATAAGATGGCCGGCAGCACGTTTCGCCCCGAACTCGATTTCCTCAAGCATTCCCGGGAGCGCGGTCGTCTTTACGGCAATCCAGCCGTGGGATTCCGCCCTTGTCGCGAGCGACGACATGAGAGCGGTTTTACCGGTTCCACGAGCGCCTGAGAAGATCGAGGTCAATTCTGGGCGCCTGCGCTGGCTCAAGAAGGCACGGTCCAAATCCCGAATAATCTGTTGTCTGCCAGCGAGGTGGGCAGGAACCTCACCAAAACTGGGGGTAAACGGGTTCTCGAGATATTCCACAAAGCTCTCCTTTCACACCGCCGTTTAACTTCATTTTACTTTAGTTAATTCTGATTAAAAGTGAGGGCTCTTTATCTAGAGCATCAATTAGGCGTGTGTGCCATCGGCGCGGCGCTTGAATGTGACAAAGGGACAGTTCCTTTGTCACATTCCCGGAAAGCCTGTTTGGCGTAGGGCCTCGTAGAGGACGATGGCGGCGCTGTTGGAAAGGTTGAGGGCGCTGATGCGGTAGTCGTCGGGATTGACGAAGTTGCCGCAGATATCCTGCCGAAGGATGGCCTCGTGGCTGTCCTCGGTATGCCCCAGCGATTCCTCGTGAGCTTCCCATGCCTCGGCGTTATCGAGCGAGTCGCAATCGCGCAGCATCGGGATGCGCTCGCAGCGCTCGGGCGCCGCGGCAAGCAGTGGCTCGGGAATGCCCGAGCTCTCGCTGCCAAAGACCAAATAGTCACCGTCGCGGTAGGTGCTTTGCGCATAGGTCCTGCGCGCCTTTTTGGTCAGCAGATGCAGACGCTCGTCGGTAGGGGAGAGGCCGTTACGCGCAAGGAAATCCTCCCAGCTGGCATAGGTCGTCACGTCCAAGTTTTGCCAGTAGCCCAGTCCGGCGCGACGTACCGTCTTGTCGTCGAGCGAAAACCCCAGCGGCTCCACCAGATGCAGGCGGGCGCCGGTAACCACGCAGGTGCGGCCGATATTGCCCGTATTGGCCGGAATCTCGGGCGCATACAGCACAATGTTGAACATGAATCTCCTTGGCTCAGAACGAAAAACCACCACGAAGGGCACCTTCGTGGTGGTTTGGCGGTTACGTAAGCGGAAAAATACCCGCTTGGATAAACCTAGGCGCGGTGCCAGTCGGTCAGGCAGGCATCGAGGGAGGCGATGAGCGCATCCTTGTCCATGTGACGGCCGATGATGCACAGGCTCGTCATACGGTCGCCCGTCTCGTCGTCCCAAATCTGCATGATCTCGGGGTTCTCGTCGATGATCTTCTGTTTCTCGCCCTCGGGCGCCGAGTCGACAAACAGACCGTTCTCCATCAGGCGCATCTGGTGGCCGGCCTGCTCAAACATGTAGCACATGTCCGGATCGCCGGTCTGCCACAGCGGGCCTTTGACGCGAATGACCTCGTCGGGCCACTCCTGCTCAACAAAATCGGTGAACTTCTGCAGGTCAAACGGCTTACGGCGCGAGTACACAAAGGTCTCGATGTCGTACTCGAGCACCTCGGGGTCGTCGTGCTCCTCGGGATGCTCCATGGCCTCGATCCAGGCGGCGGAGTTATAGGCGCGCATAAAGTCGAAGCGGTCGGTGTCGAGCAGCTCCTCCATGGGGACCTCGCCGTTTTGGGCCTCGACGATCACGGCGTCTTTCTGCAGGCTGCGCACGATGGCCTTGAGCTCGGCGATCTGCTCAGGGCTCACGGTATCGGTCTTGTTGAGGATCAGCGTGGAGCAGAACTCGATCTGCTGGATGAGCAGGCTCTCGATGTCGTCCTCGTCGATATCCTCGGCCAGCAGGTCGCGACCGCCGTTGAACTCGTCGTACATGCGGGCGCAGTCGACCACGGCCACGATGTTATCGAGCGCGAGCTTGGGCTCGCCGCCCACCTTGGCCTCGTCGCAGAAGCTCGAGATGGTGTAGGCGATGGGGATAGGCTCACAAATACCCGATGCCTCGATGATGATGTAGTCGAACTTGCCCGAATCGGCGATGCCCTGCAGCTGGTTGGCCAGGTCATCCGAAAGCGTGCAGCAGATGCAGCCGTTGGTGAGCGGGATGAGGTCGTCGGTCTCGGAAAGGCCGCCGTCGGCGATGAGGCTAGCGTCGACATTGATCTCGCCGATGTCGTTGACGATCACGGCGGCGCGGATGCCGCCGTCGTTAGCGAGGATGTGGTTGAGCAGTGTGGTCTTGCCGGCACCGAGGTAGCCGGTAAGCATGATGATCTTCACGGGTTTGTTGGGCATGTGCCCTCCTTTGTTAGACATGGCTTACAGTTGAATCTTATGCCAAACGCCTGCTCTTATACCCACGCGCCGGCAAATAACACAGGCTACTCCCAGGCTCCCCATACATCGGGGCAATAACCGACGGTGGCCTTTTTGCCGTTGCGCACGATGGGCTCGGCTAGAACCTGCTGGTTCTCGAGCAGCTTGTCGAAGCGCTGGCTAGGGGTGAGGTGCTGGATGAGCGCGAGCGTCTCCTCGTCCTTGGCCTTGGGGTTGAGCAGCTTGTCGATGCCGCCGACCGCCTGCATCACGCTCGTGAGCTCGCCCTTGCTCATCTCCTTTTCCTTAAGGTCGATAAACTGCACCTTAATGCGGCGCTCCTTAAAATAACGCTGCGCCTTCTTGGTGTCGAAAGACTTTTTGGTGCCAAAAATCTGGATATTCATGTTCCGCCGTTCTACCTGATGAAGTTGGTGCGTTCGCGATCGGCTTCGGGG
>URWQ01000141.1 GCA_900551635.1 uncultured Collinsella sp.
TCGAAGCCCGTCGGCGAGGGCGTCTCCACCAACTGCTTCAAAAACTTCAGATGTTTCTTCTTCATTGGTTCTCCTGTTCGATCCACCGGTGAGCAGGCTCGGTGTGCTGCGTTCGCGCCGTCACCTTGCGCCTTGGGCCTCGTTTACCAGTATCCCTTCGAATGCTTTCGCTTGCGCTCGGGTTTGGGAGGACGGAAATCCAGCGCCAGCTGGCCGTCGGTGGTCTTCTCCCGCTTCTCGGCGGGGGCGGCGCCGGCCCGCTCCACCTTCTCGATAGTCCACGACACCGCGCTCGCGCCGAACAGCTCCAGCATCTTCATCCGCGCATCGTGGGCGTTGGCCTTAGTGCCGGCCCGCGCGTCGCTCTCGAACTCGAAGAGCCCGCGCTCACGGTCGTAGGAGCCCTTCGGCGACTGATAGTGAGCGATGTAGGTTGCCATAGACTCGCGCGCTTCCTTTCTCCAACGTTCCCGAGCCATGATAGCAGAGCACGCAGATCCGCGCGGCGTGCCATCCTCAGGACGCGCGAAGAAAACGCCCTACGCCGCTCGAACGATTTCCCCTTTGGATGCTCTCTCCTTTGAAGATCGCTGAAAAACAACAGTCGGAACCCGCAGTGGCAAGAGTTTGACGGAGTTTCGTCGAGCGATCGGCTGGAATGGCTTGAAAACCACGAAACATCGGACGAGAAGGCCTTTTTCGGCGATGTTGTAATACCGAAGAGGACATTTTCCCAGGTCGTGTATTACAAAGAGGCCTCTGAAGCCCGGTTGACGCCGATGTTTCGCTATTTCTAAGCCATTTGAAGAGCTGGAAACATCATTTTCTGGTCAGAAACCGATGTTTCGTGATTTCCAAGCCACTTCAAGCTTGGAAAAAGGTCGGTTAGCAGAAACCCGCATCAGAGGACACCAAGGCCATGCCCTCCAAGCCGCTGGCGCACAATTGGCACGTCCGCGCAAGACGAGCCCTCGAAAAGCGAAAGGCCATCGCTCGAAAACGAGAGATGACCTCGCTAAAGTTCTGGAGCCGGTGACAGGAATCGAACCCGCAACCCACTGATTACAAATCAGTTGCTCTACCGTTGAGCCACACCGGCGACGAGCGCGTGAACGGCCGACCCTCCCCATCGATGCCGTTCCGCGTCGGCCCATTGTACGACAACGTCCCGGTTTAGGGAAGTTGCAACCGCGGATTCTCTACTCCTTGGCGCCCCACTGCTCGTAGTAGGCGTCGATGGCGGCCTTGAGCTCGTCATCGATGACAACCTTGCCGTCGATCTCGTGGTTGTAGAGGGTCTCGACGACCTCGGCCATGGAAACGATGCTCGCGACGGGGAAACCGTACTTGGCCTCGATCTCCTTCTGCGCGGTGGTCACGCCGCCCTTGCCGACCTCCATGCGGTTGAGGGACACAATGAGGCCCTTGATCTCGACATCGGCAGCAGCCTTGACCTTAGGATAGGTCTCGTCGATGGACTTGCCGCTGGTGGTGACATCCTCGACCATGACCACGCGGTCGCCATCCTGGGGCTCATAGCCCAGCAGGTTGCCCTTGTCGGCGCCGTGATCCTTGGCCTCCTTGCGGTCGCAGCAGTACTTGACCTCCTTGCCGTACAGCTCGTGGTAGGCAATTGCGGTCACGACGGCCAGGGGAATGCCCTTGTAGGCCGGCCCAAACAGCACGTCAAAGTCGTCGCCAAAGTTATCGTGAATGGCCTGGGCGTAATACTCGCCCAGCTTCTTGAGCTGGTAGCCCGTCACGTAAGCACCGGCGTTCATAAAGAACGGGGACTGACGGCCGCTCTTGAGCGTAAAGCTGCCGAACTTAAGGACGTCGGACTCGACCATAAACTTGATGAACTCTTGCTTGTAAGCCTCCATGCGGGCTCCTCTCGTAATCGCGTACGTGCCTTCCAGTTTAGCGCAGGCGAAGCGTCGATGCGGGCGCGCTTTGGGGCCACGGCATTCTGCAAAGGCTTTGTCAGGGGCAATGGTTTTCCGAACAATGGGGTTAACATGGCAAACCCCCTCGTCAAAAATACGGGCGGATTAAAAAGGGGTACGAGATTAAACCACCCCCATTTCCTGTGCTAAGGAAATGGGGGACGGTTCACGCCGGCCTTTATCTTTTTCGACAGCCTCGTTTGGCTCGTGCTACACCAGGCGCATGGCCTCCTGGACAGCACCGTAAAGGTTGGCGTCGTTGCCGAGCTCGGCCACCTTTATCTGCGGCACAGGAATGCCGGCAAGGGTCCCTTCGTAACCCGCGAGGGCCAGCGGCATCTGCGCACGCAGGGCATCGACGAGCTCGGGATGGCACGAGATGCCGCCTGCGATCACAAAAACCTCGGGGTCGAGTACGGCCTGCAGGTTGATGAGCTGTCCGTCAAATGAGCGAGCGTAGCGGTCGAGCGCGCGCTGCGCCGCCTTGTCGCCATCCGCGATCCACTCAAAGACGCGGCGGCCGTCCACCGGAGAACCCACAGGTAGACCCTTCTCGGCAACGGCAGCATCGCGGAGCGCACGCCAACCGCCCGAATCGGCAAAGGAGTTTCCCATGTTCGCGGCAGTCGTGACGTCGTTGCGCAAGAAGCTGAACTCGCCTGCAAAGCAGTGCGCGCCGCGCAGGACCTTGCCGTCGATGACGATACCGCCGCCGATGCCCGTGCCAATAGCGAGCACCACGCCAAAACGCGTCCCGCGCAGGGCGCCAGCCGCATACTCACCGAGAGCACAGCACTTACCATCGTTATTGACGGCAACCGGCACCCCCAGCGCCTCGCGCATGAGCTTTCCCAGTGGGCAGCCGTCCATAAACGTGAGCGCACCGCCGCGATGGATCGTTCCCGCGACGTCTCCCTCGTAGAGACCACTCATTTAAGTACGTCCCCAATGAGTGGCCGAAGAGTGTCCCCAGCGACTAGTCAAAAATGGGCCATGTGTCCCAGTTGTGGAGACTCGTTGAGCCGTCTGGGTATCGTGAAAAATCGCGCACTCGCCCATCATCAAAAGTGACACACGCTACCTGTTGATGGGAGGCAGCCATGGGCTTCTTTGACAAGATGTTCGAGAAGAAAGAGTGCGCGATTTGCGGTACCGAGCTGGGGCTTTTGGGAAAAACCAAGATCAGCGAAGGCTACCTGTGCAAAGAGTGCGCCGGTAAGCTCTCCCCCTACTTCCACGGCTATCGCTCCAGCACCGCGGACGATATCCGCGAGCAACTCGCCTACCGCGAGGCCAATGCCGAACGCCTGGCGTCGTTCAACCCTACGCGCACGCTCTCTGCCGGGCGCACCAACATCATGCTCGACGAAGACGCGGGCCTGCTGATCATTACCTCGCAGAGCCGCTGGCGCGACGCCAATCCCGACATCATCGAGTTCTCGCAGGTGCTCGGTTGCGATATGGATATCGACGAGCATCGCACCGAAATCTATCGCGAGACCAGGGACGGCGAGCGCGAGAGTTACAACCCGCCGCGCTACGACCTGGATTACGACTTCAACCTGACCATCCACGTCAACACGCCGTACTTTACCGAGATCAACCTGCGCGTGAACGACTCCACCATCGATCAGCGCGGTTCCATCGAATACCGCGAGGCCAAGCGCCAGGCAACCGAGGTCCGCGACGCGCTGGTGCAGCTGCGCCAGGAAACGCGCGACAGCGTCGTTGCCGCCAAGGCCCCCAAGACCGCGGTCACCTGCCCCTTCTGCGGTGCAACCACCATTCCCGATGCCAGCGGGCGCTGCGAATACTGCGGCGGCGCCATCGGCGCATAGCCTCCGGCAGCGAAAGGACCGATCATGGCCTTCGAGAGCGTCAACTATCAGTGCCCCGCGTGTGGCGGCCCCCTTCGCTTTGCCAGTGCCGAGCAAAAGCTCGTCTGCGACTACTGCGACTCGCGCTTTGAAGTCGAAGAAGTCGAGGCCCTCTATCGCGAGCGTCAGGACAAGGCCGATGCCAAAGCCGATGCCGGCATGCTGAATGGTGTCATCGGGGTAGAGCAGCTTTGCACCCACACAGCCCACCCGCTTCTGCTGGGCGTACATGACCATCTCTTCCAGCCAGTTGGGGGTGATGACCTCAGTATCGTTGTTGAGCAGCAGCAGATATTCGCCGGTGGCATACTGCTCGCCAAAGTTGTTCAGGGCGCTGTAATTGAAGCCCTTGCCCTCCCAGGTCACGACCTTGAGGTTGTCCGGGTGTTCCTTCTGCATCCGCTCGTAGGCGCGGAAGGTCTCGGGCTGCTTGCTGTTGTTCTCGATGACGATGATCTCAAGATCCTCATAGGTGCTCCTGCGGTAGATGGACTCCACGCAGGTCTCCAAGTCGTGGATGTGGTCGCAGGTGGGGATGAGGATGCTCACCCGGCCCGGGTGCTCGATGGTGTAATCGGTCTTGTAATAGCCCGGAGTGCCGGGGATGAGGGCGACATCGTCCACAGCGATCCCGCAGCGGGCATAGTGGGCCTTGAGGGCCGCAATGCCTGCGTCGATGCAGTAGGTCTTGGCGGAGATATCCGCCGCCGTGCTGCCGGGG
>URWQ01000142.1 GCA_900551635.1 uncultured Collinsella sp.
GCGCTTGCGGCGCAGGTCGTCTCGTAATCGGGCGCAGCGCCGAGCGGCGCCTCCATAAGCTCAGCTTGGGAAACCACGTCGAGCGACCGTCCATGCGCGAGCAGCATATCGACGGTACAGAACAGCTCGCAGCGGGCCGCAAGGCGACCGCCAGGCTTACGTGCGCCCTTAGCCACAGCGCGCACCTGCCGCCCCCGTTCGTCAAGCATCGTCAGGATCAGGTCCGTCTCTTTGAGCTTGGTCTTATCGAGGACGAGCACCTTCGAGCGATATGTGCGAGAACCTGCCATAAACGCCGAGGCTTAATCTTCGGCGTTGTAGCCAAAGCGGCGAATCTGGGCCTCGTCGTCACGCCAGCCGGCCTTGACCTTCACGTCCAGCTCCAAAAAGACCTGCGTGCCAAAGATGCGCTCAAGATCGCGACGGGCGTCGATACCGATATGCTTGATCATCTCACCGCCCTTGCCGATGATGATGCCCTTTTGGCCCTCGCGCTCGACGTAAATGGTGGCGTGCACGCGCAGCACCTTCTTGGTCTGCTCGAGCGCATCGCAAATCACGCCAACGGAATGCGGGATCTCGTCGCGGGTGCGACGCAGGACCTTCTCGCGCACAAACTCGGCAACGAGCGTCTCGTCGGACGCGTCGGTGCCCATGTCCTCGGGGAACCAACGCGGACCCTCGGGCAAAAAGTGCGCAACGGTCTCGATAAAGGCATCGACGTTGAAGTTCTTGACCGACGACGTCACGATCTCGTCGTCATATTCCATAAGCTCGTGGGCGGCCTGAAGCTGCTCCATGACCTGTGCGGGGTCGGCCTCATCGGCCTTGGTGAGCACCAGGACCTTCTTGGAACGGGCATTCTTGACGCGCTCGGCAACCCAGGCGTCTCCCCTGCCGATCGGCTTGGTGGCATCAATCAAAAACGCGACGACATCGACATCGTTCAGCTCGAACAGCGCGCTCTTGTTGAGCTCGGATCCCAGACCGTCCTTGGGTTTGTGAATACCCGGGGTATCGACAAAAACCAGCTGGTAGCCAGGACGGTTGACGACGGCGCGCATACGGCGACGGGTCGTCTGGGCCACCGGCGAGGTGATGGCAACCTTTTTGCCATAGCAGGCGTTGAGCAGCGTGGACTTACCGGCATTGGGGCGGCCGACCAAGGCCACGAAGCCGCTGCGGAAACCGGGCTCAACGTCGCCAAAGCCCGCGAGGCTGTCGTCCTCGTCGCACAGGGCGTCGAGCTCCTCGTCGCTCATGCCCTCAAACGGGTCGAACTCCTCGACATCCTCATAGGCCTCTGTCGCTTCGGCATCCACCGCATCCAGGGACTCGTCGTCCAGAGTTTCATCGATAGGCTGCATAGTGTCGGACATGAAAATCCCTTTCTAAATAAAGTCGAGCGCGTGGGCAAATACCAGCAATCCCACAATCGCCGCGGTGATGGAAAGCACGTATACGGAGGCGGCGGCGATATCCTTCGCGCGCTTTGCCAGCGGATGAAGTTCCTGGGTCGCCAGGTCGACGATCGCCTCCATAGCGGTGTTGCACAGCTCGCCGTGAATCACCAAGCCACAGCAGATGACAACTGTGGCCCACTCGGCAATGTCGAGGCCGACAACGCAGCCGGCAATGACGGTGCACACGCCCGCCACAAGCATGACCTTAATGTTGCGCTCGGTTTTAACGGCGGTGACGAAGCCCTCCATGGCGTAGGAGAACGACTTTAAGAAGGACGGATGGTCCTTGTTCGATCCGGGAATCATAGACGGCTCCTAGTCGTGGGCGTGGTTGGTGATGGGGCCGACGTGGACCAGCTTGGGGTCCTCGCCGCGCTCGAGCGCCAGATCGCGCAGGATGGCGTCCTCGCGGGCCTCCATGACCTCGGCCTCGTCGTCCTCAATGTGGTCATACCCCAGCAGGTGCAGCATGCCATGCACGAGCATCAGGCGGCACTCGTCGGCAGGGCTATTGCCAAAGCCGGGGGCCTGACGGGCAATGACCTGCGGGGCCAGGATGATATCGCCGAGCTCGAGCGTCTCGTCGGCGGGAATATCCTCATCAAAGGCCGAGTCGCACTCAAACGAGAGGACATCGGTGGTACGGTCGATACCGCGCCACTCGTGGTTGAGCTCGTGCATTTCGTCCTCATCGACATACGAAAGGGAAATCTCGACTTCACGCTCAACGCCCTCGGCGGCAAGCACGACCTCGCAGATGTGCTCTACCTCCTGCGCGTCGAGCAGCGTATCGAGCTCGGCATCGTTGCTGATCAATACACTCAACGGGACTCCTTTCGGTCGCACGAGCGCTGCTCACGCACGTCATCATAAGCATCGTAGGCCTCGACGATGCGCCCCACCAAGGCATGGCGCACCACGTCGGCGCGCTCCAGGTGAGAAAACGCCACATCGTCGACACGGCCCAAAATCTTCTCAACGTCGGAAAGACCGCCGCGACGACCCACCAGGTCACGCTGGCTCAGGTCGCCGGTAATCACGAACTTGGAATTAAAACCAAGGCGCGTCAGGAACATCTTCATCTGCTCGGGCGTCGTGTTTTGTGCCTCATCGAGCACCACAAAGGCATCACTCAGCGTTCGACCGCGCATGTAGGCAAGCGGGGCGATCTCGATCACGCCGCGCTCCATAAGCTCATCGGTGCGCTCGCGATCCATCATGTCAAAAAGGGCGTCGTAAAGCGGACGCATGTAGGGATCGATCTTTTCCTCGAGGGTGCCGGGCAAAAAGCCCAGATTCTCCCCCGCCTCGACAACCGGACGCGTCAAGATCAGACGGCCCACCTCGTGACGCTTGAGCGCGGCAACGGCGAGCGCCATGGCCAGATAGGTCTTACCGGTGCCGGCAGGACCCAGGCCAAACGTGATGGTATGCGTGCGGATGGCATCCACATAGCGCTTTTGGCCGAGTGTCTTGGGGCGAATGACGCGGCCGCGATACGAAAGCAGCACGTCATCGCGAAGCGAAGTAGCCTCGTGCTCACCGTCGCGCAAGACGGCCAGGCAGCAAGAGACATCGTCGGCAGACAGCGTGCGCCCGGCGGCCGCCTCGCGAAAAGCGTGCTCGAAAAAGCGCGCCACGAGTTCGACCTCGTCCGGGTCGCCGCTCACGGAGATGCTATCGCCACGGGCGACCACATGAGCGCGAACCAAACTCTCGAGCGCACGAAGGACGCCGTCGCCGGCGCCCAAAACGCGCGAGGGATCAATCCCCTCGGGAACGGTAAGTCTAATCTTCGAGGCTTCCATGAACCTCCCTGCGTGCATGGACCAAGCCGGAATCATCGACTCCGATGATAGCAACATCGAGCAGGCACGGGGCTGTAAGTCCACAGGTATCGTCAAGACGGGCATGATGGAACGAGCCGAGCGTCAGGTTGTCGCCATACTCGAGCACGGCACGCTCGACCGTGCCCACGCGACGGCGAGCGTCGGCAATAGCGAGCTCCTGTGCAGCGGCCCGCATACGGCGGCTGCGCTCGGCCATAACCTCGGGCGGAACCTGGTCGGGCATGTCGGCAGCAAGGGTACCGGGACGCTTGCTGTAGCGGAACACGTGCATACGCGAGAAACCCACACGGCGGCACAGCGCCAGCGACTCCTCGAACTCCTCGTCCGTCTCGCCAGGGAAGCCGACAATAACGTCGCAAGAAAGTGACGCCTGCGGCAGATTGGCGCGAATCATACGCACCGTGTCCTCAAAGGCCTCCGCACTATAGGGACGGCCCATGCGATGCAGGGTCGCCGTGCAGCCGGACTGCACGGGCAGGTGCAAAAACGGGGCGATACGCTGCGGAAAGCGCGCCATAACCTTAAGCAGGCGCTCAGAGATATCCATGGGCTCAACCGAGGAAATGCGCACATGCGGGATAGACGTGCGCTCCATGATGGCCTCGAGCAGCTCATCGATTTCGACATGCTCGTCGGTCGCACTCTTGCCATCGTAGGCGCCCAGGTTCACACCGGTCAGCACCACCTCGGGCACGCCGGCCTCCTGGGCCTCGCGAACTTGCTCGAGCACGGACTCAACGGGCACGGAGCGCTCGGGGCCGCGTGCCTTCCACACAATGCAATAGGTGCAGCGATGGTTGCAGCCGTCCTGAATCTTCACGCCCAGGCGAGAGCGACCGAGCGCATCGACCACCTCGCCATCGCTGCAGGCGGGAACGCTATCGGACTCAACGCCCAGCACCTCGCAGACGCGTTCGGCAACATCAATCTTGGACGGCTCGGCGATCACGCGGTCCGAAAGCTCCAGCAGCTCCTCGGGGTGCAGATTGACCACGCATCCGGTCACGACCACATAGGGCTCGTTTGGATAAGCCAGCGCATGACGGACGGCCTTACGGGTCTTGGCCTCGGCCTCGCCCGTAACGGCACAGGTGTTAATGACGATCAGATCGGCATCCTGGGGATCCACAATAGCAAAGCCCAGACGCATAAGATCGGCAGTGATACGGTCA
>URWQ01000143.1 GCA_900551635.1 uncultured Collinsella sp.
TTATCACCGTCTCGCCCTCCATCACGGCCGGGGAAAGGGTGATATTCAGCGCCGTCAGGTCGATATCCCCGATGACCCACCCCAAAAAGGGCATGAACACATCATTCACCAGCGAGGAGGTGATCTTGCCAAAGGCGCCGCCGACGATCACGCCGACTGCCATATCCATCACATTCCCGCGGGAAATAAAGTCCTTGAATTCCGTTACGATCTTCTTCATGCGGTCTCCTTTATCGAAAAAGCGGGCTCCGTAGAGTCCGCTTTTATCGGTTTTTCGATCAGTTCTCGGTCGTCGCTACGGCAACAAAGCGGGCGGGGTTGATCTTGACGCCAGGGCCCATGGTGGAAGACACGGAGATGGACTTGACGTACTTGCCCTTAGCAGAAGAGGGCTTGACGCGCAGGATCTCGGTGTACAGGGCAGCGTAGTTCTCAACGAGCTGCTGCTCAGAGAAGGACTTCTTGCCCAGGGGCACGTGGCAGATGCCGTAGCGGTCGGCGCGGTACTCAACGCGGCCAGCCTTGAGCTCGGAGACCATCTTGGCAACGTCCATGGTCACGGTGCCGAGCTTGGGGTTCGGCATGAGGCCACGGGGACCAAGGATCTTACCGATGCGGCCAACCTTGGCCATCATGTTCGGCGTAGCGATAGCGGCGTCGAAGTTGATCTCGCCCTTCTGAATCTGGGCGACGAGCTCGTCGGAACCGATGATGTCGGCGCCGGCAGCCTCGGCCTCGCGGGCCTTCTCGCCCTCGGCGAAGACGGCAACACGAACGGTCTTGCCGGTGCCGTGGGGCAGGGAGATGGAACCACGGATGTTCTGGTCAGCCTTACGAGTATCGATGCCCAAACGGAAGTGGGCCTCGACGGTCTCGTCGAACTTGGCGGTGTCGAGCTCCTTGAGGAGCTTGGCAGCCTGAAGGGGGGTGTAGAGCGTAGCGCGGTCGATCTTCTCGGCAGCAGCGTTATAGCTCTTACCATGCTTAGCCATGTGCATTACCTCCTGTGGTTAAACGGGCGCGAGCCCTCCCACATCGTATCGTGTGCCCTATTGCACACATTTAACGGGCGCCCCGGTCGGAGCACCCGTCGTTACCATAAGAAATCGCTACTCAGCGATGGTGACGCCCATGGAACGGGCGGTACCGGCGATGATCTTCTTGGCGGCGTCAATGTCGTTGGCATTGAGGTCCGGCATCTTGATCTCGGCGATCTTGGTGAGCTGCTCCTGGGAGAGCTGACCAACCTTGTCGGCCTGGGGCTTAGCGGAACCAGACTTGAGGTTCAGCTCCTTCTTGATGAGGTGAGCCGCCGGCGGGGTCTTGGTGATGAAGGAGAAGGACTTATCCTCGTAGACAGTGATCTCAACGGGGATGATGTCGCCCTTCTTATCCTGCGTCTCGGCGTTAAAGGCCTGGCAGAACTGCATGATGTTCACGCCAGCAGCGCCCAGGGCGGGGCCGACGGGAGGAGCGGGGTTAGCTGCACCAGCAGGAATCTGGAGCTTAATGACGTTGGCAACCTTCTTCTCAGCCATGGTCATTCCTTTCGAATCACGAGTGTGAAGTACTTGCTATATCGTAAGCACGCACGTGTTAGAAGCACTCCTGAGATGAGCAGTCACAGAAGAAGCACGCTCGCGCGAACGGACGAAAACTTAAGCGATGACAGCGACCTGGTTAAAGTCGAGCTCGACCGGCGTCTCGCGACCAAAGATCATCAGCGTGACCTTCAGCTTGCCTGCCTCGGTGTTAACCTCGGAGACCTTGCCATCAAAGTCGGTAAGCGGGCCATCGGTGACACGGACGGACGTACCGACCTCAATATCGACCGACGTACGCTTGGGCGAATCGCCCTTACCGGGACGACGAGTCATCTTATTGTACTCGTCGCGGGAAAGCGGAGCGGGCTTGCCGTTGCCGCCCAGGAAACCGGTGACACCGGGCGTGTTGCGAACACACGTCCACGCATCGTCATCCATCTCCATGCGAACCAGGACATAACCCGGGAAGATTTTAGAATCCTTGGTCTCGCGCTTGCCACCCTCTTTGATCTCGGTGACGCGCTCCATAGGAATCTCGATATCAAAGATACGGTCCTGCATGCCCATGGTCTCGATGCGATGCTCGAGATCGGACTTAACGCGGTTCTCGTATCCAGAGTAAGTGTGAACGACGTACCAACGCTTAGACATGGTTTAGCCCCTCAATCCGGAGAACAGAGCAAGAGCCTCGCCAAAGCCAGCATCGAGCAGAGCGATGACGACGCCGACGACGACCAGAGAAGCGCAAACGACGACCGAGTAGTTCACGAGCTCCTTCTTATCGGGCCACGTGACACGCTTCATCTCGGACTTCACCGAAGCGAAATACTTCTTGGTGCGGGCGAAGAAGCCGGGCTTCTCGTTCTTCTTGGACTTCGCAGCCTTCTCGCTCTTCTTGGCAACGGCCTTCTTGGCCTCAACCTTGGAGTTGGCGTCAGCGTTGTTGGCAGGCGCCTGCTGCTGTGCCTTCTTCTTGTTCTTCTTGTTGGCCATTTGGGTTACCTCCGCGCAATGCGCTTATACATGAGTAAACCGTAAGCCCCCAAATGGGAGCTTACGGAATAATGACTGGCACGCCAGGAAGGACTCGAACCCTCAACACTCGGTTTTGGAGACCGATGCTCTACCAATTGAACTACTGGCGTATGTAACTAGAGACTAGCGAGTCTCTTTGTGCAGCGTGTGGTGACGGCACCAGGGGCAATACTTCTTGATCTCCATACGATCAGGCATGGTCGACTTGTTCTTGGTGGTCGTATAGTTGCGGCGCTTGCACTCAGTGCACGCAAGAGTAACTAGAGTACGCATGTATCCTGAACCTTTCATATCCGCCCCGTACGGGCACGAGTTGTTACTTTATCAGCTCTACGTAAGTGCTGTCAATGAAAACCTTGAATCAATTGGTTCTCGCTGGATCCATTCATATTTGGAACACATCAATGAAGCCAGCGAGATCTAATCGACGGTGCACTCAGGACCATTATCGATCCTCTCGACACCAGCAACGGCTCAATATCCATTGCAGAAAAGAACCCGGCACCCATATAAGTGCCGGGTTCTCTAAGTCAACTATATCAAAGAGCTAATTTACTCAATGATCGTGGAGACGATGCCCGAACCGACGGTGTGGCCACCCTCGCGGATAGCGAAGCGCAGGCCCTCCTCCATGGCGATCGGGTGGATGAGGTCGCCCTCGATGGTGATGTGGTCACCAGGCATAGCCATCTCGGTGCCCTCGGGGAGCTTGACCGTACCGGTAACGTCGGTGGTACGGAAGTAGAACTGAGGACGATAACCATCGAAGAACGGGGTGTGACGGCCGCCCTCCTCCTTGGTCAGAACGTAGATCTCGCCGGTGAACTTGGTGTGCGGGGTAACCGAACCGGGCTTGCAGAGAACCTGGCCGCGCTCGATGTCCTCACGCTTGATGCCGCGGAGCAGCAGACCGACGTTGTCGCCAGCCTCGCAGAAGTCCATGGACTTACGGAACATCTCGATACCGGTAACGACGGTGTTCTGGGTATCCTTGATGCCGACGATCTCGACGGGCTCGTTGAGCTTGAGCTCACCGCGCTCGACACGGCCAGTAGCAACGGTACCACGACCGGAGATGGTCATAACGTCCTCAACGGCCATCAGGAACGGGAGGTCGTTGTTACGAGCAGGCGTCGGGATGTACTCGTCGACGGCCTTCATGAGCTCGCGAATGGCGTCCATCCACTTGGCGTCGCCCTCGAGAGCGCCCAGAGCGGAGCCACGGATGACGGGGATGTCGTCGCCGGGGAAATCGTACTCGGAGAGGAGCTCACGGGTCTCCATCTCGACGAGGTCGATGAGCTCATCATCGTCGACCATGTCGCACTTGTTCAGGAAGACGACGATGTAGGGAACGCCGACCTGACGGGCGAGCAGGATGTGCTCGCGGGTCTGAGCCATGGGGCCGTCGGTAGCAGCGATGACCAGGATAGCGCCGTCCATCTGAGCAGCGCCGGAGATCATGTTCTTGACGTAGTCAGCGTGGCCCGGGCAGTCAACGTGAGCGTAGTGACGGGCAGCGGTCTCGTACTCAACGTGGGAGACGGAGATCGTAATGCCGCGCTCGCGCTCCTCGGGAGCCTTGTCGATGTTCTCGAACGCAGTGAAGTCAGCCTTGCAGCCCTCGGTCTCGGAGAGAACCTTGGTGATGGCAGCGGTCAGCGTGGTCTTGCCGTGGTCGACGTGACCAATGGTGCCGATGTTAACATGGGGCTTGGTTCTTTCAAATTTCTGCTTAGCCATTTGAAAATCCTCCTGTCAATTTTCAAAATCTGTTGGGTGCAATGCGGTTTTTCTCAGCATTGCTTATTTTACCGTATAATGGAGGGAAAATCAATCCCTTTTTCCTTACGCCTGGGGCTTATTGCGGGTCTCCACGATCTT
>URWQ01000144.1 GCA_900551635.1 uncultured Collinsella sp.
GTTGCCTCGCTTCTACGAAGCGTTGGCAACGGGGGCCTTCGCGCTGCGGAATGATTTTGGAAACTGAGTACGGGGACCCGCCCAAGCCGTCCTGCTCGATCGCCCTTGTGACGTTGGGCGGAAATAATGGCGCGTTAGGGCTTCTTTGTTGATGAGGGGTTAGTATGCCCGGGCTTGGTTGGGGAAGGTTTTGTCTAGGGATGCTTGGAGCTTTTCGAACGATGCTCGCAAGTTGAGGCTCTGGTCGGTTGAGCGTTTGGCTTTTGTGGTGGGGGAGTCGAGGAGGCCGTTTCTCTGTGTCGGGGGGAAGGAGAAAAGGTCTGCATGTTTTAGGGATGGCTGCTGTGTTGCGCCATTGGAAGAATGCATGCTTATGCGGCCTCCTCGATGTCCACCAAAAGGTTGCGCACGGGGTGTGCTGCTAGGTCCCGTGCGTTGGCAGTATTATGCCGCGAGCGCAGATAAGGAAGCGCTAAAGAAAGGCTTAATCAGGTTTGATGTAACAATGAAACCGCAGGTCAAAGCTATCGAGTAACACTCTTGAAAGGTTTTGAGCTTAAGGGCTTTCTAAGGTTTGTGGCGCGGATGTGGCTCGCCTGTGTGGGGCGTGTGGACGGCTCGTTCTTAGCGCTGCGGCTCTGCGGCCCGCACCCGCTCGATGACCTTTTCCATGGTGGCATCGATGCGGTCTTTCTTGAGCTCACATTCCCAGACGGTGATGGGCGTCCAGCCCATTTGGGTAAGCGCGTCGATGGCAGCGCGGTCGCGCTCGACGTTGCGACGGAACTTTGCCTCCCAAAACTCAACGTTGCGCTTGGGCTGGCTGGGGCTGCACTTGGGGCAGCGGTGCCAAAAGCAACCGTTGACGAAGATGGCGATCTTGCGCCCGGGGAAGGCGATATCGGGTTTGCCGGGAACCTTCCATTCCAAACGATAGCCCGTGAGGCCCGCGGCGCGCAGGCGCTGACGTACGAGCAGCTCGGGTTTGGTGTTCGCACGCTTGTTGCCCTTCATGGACTTTTTGATGGCGGCGCGACGGCGCACCAGTTCACGCTCGTCGGCGGAAAGGTCCGAGGTGTCGATGCCGTCGAGCAGACCGGGCTTGGGACGCTTTTTGCTGCGGCGCTTGGCTTTGCGCTTGGGTTTGGTAACGGGCTCGTCGGCTGTGGTGGACTCGGTGCGGTTGGCGGCGTTGGCCTCAAGCCGGTCTTCTTTCAACTCAATCAGGGCATCAATGAGCCCCTTGTCGGCGGGCATCCACTCAACGGTGGCAAGCGAGGTGCGTGGAATCCAGCGGATATCGAGCTGGCGGTCATGTTTCTGGGGCTCGCCAGACTCTTTGGCCAGCGAGCAGTAGTAACACTCCATCGAGAGATGGAAATCGGGGTAGTCGTACTCAACGGTATAGAAATCACGCAGGTTGGTGACTTTGACCTGCAACTCTTCCATGAGCTCGCGGCGTACGGCGTCCTCGGGCGTCTCGCCGCGCATGAGCTTGCCACCGGGGAACTCCCAAAGTCCCTGCATGTCGCCGTAGCCGCGCTGCACGGCAAGCAGCTCATCGGATCCTTCCTTGCGAATGATTCCAGCGGCAACATGAACAGTCTTCAACAGGAGTCCTCCCTCAACATCAACACGTGACAGGGTAGCTACCCGTACCTTACACAACGGTAAGGCAAGCGTAAGCCATATCGATGGTAGCCGACTCGTCTTCTTGCGACTATAGATGCCGTAGACTAATCGCAAGAAAGGACTCGGTATGCAAACCACGCACATGGCGACCCCGGTACTGGAGGTCGCGCATCTCGAAAAAGTATATGGAGCGCTGGGCAACGTGACCCGCGCGCTCAACGACGTCAGCTTTACCGTCAACCGCGGCGAATTTGTTGGCATCATGGGCGCTTCGGGCTCGGGTAAGTCGACGTTGCTCAACTGCGTCTCGACCATCGATAGCGCCACAAGTGGCACGATCCGCATCAATGGGCAGGACGTGACGCGCATGAAGCAGGCTAAGCTTTCGCAGTTCCGCCGCGAGGAGCTCGGCTTTATCTTCCAGGACTCCAACCTGCTCGATACGCTCACGGCACGCGAGAACATCGCCCTGCCGCTCACCATCGCCCGCACAAACTCGGCAGAGATCTCGACCCGCGTGCAGGATGTGGCCGCGCGCCTGTCCATCAGTCAGGTGCTCGACAAGTATCCCTACCAGATGTCCGGCGGTCAGCAGCAGCGCGTTGCCGCAGCTCGCGCGCTCGTCACCGACCCCACCATGATCATGGCCGACGGGCCCACCGGCGCCCTCGATTCCAAGAGCGCCCGCCTGCTGCTCGAGAGCCTGGAGTCCCTCAATCGCCGCCTGCGCGCCACCGTGCTCATGGTCACGCATGACAGCTTTGCTGCCAGCTACACGAGCCGCGTGCTGTTTATCCGCGACGGCAAGATCTTCACCGAGCTGCGCCGCGGCGACACCGACCGCCGAGAGTTCTTCGACCGCATTATGGAGGTCGTTGCCATGATGGGCGGTGAGGGCTCCGATGCTCTGTAAACTCGCTTGGGGCAACGTCCGCCGCGCCGGCCGCGACTACCTCGTCTACCTTTTGACGCTCACCCTGGGCGTCACGGTCTTCTATGCCTTTAACACCATCTCGATGCAGGTCGACATCGCCGGCATCGATGAAAAGGGCTTGGCGCAGGTTATGGGCAGCATGCTCGGCAACCTGACGTACTTTTTGGCCGGTGTCATGGCCTTTTTGATGGTGTATGCCAATAACTTCATCATGAAACGCCGCAAGAAGGAGTTTGGCCTGTACCAGGTGCTCGGCATGGGGCGCGGGCGCGTCGCCACGATTATGGCGCTCGAGACCGTGATAGTATCGGTCGTGGCCTTTGTCGCCGGCATTGTGCTGGGTGTGGGACTCTCCCAGCTCATGACGTTCTTTACGGCCTCGCTCTTTAAGACACAGATCGCCAATTTCCACTTCTTTTTCTCGGTGCATGCGTTCAACCTGACCCTTGCCTGCATGCTCGTAATGTTTGTGCTCACGCTGCTGTTGAACCTTCGCGCCGTGCGTCGTACCAAACTCATCGAGCTTATGGGTGCCGAGCGTCGCAACGAGAGCATCAAGACACGCAACCCCTGGATCTCGATTGCCATCTTTACCGTGGGCGTGTTGCTGGTGGGCGTGGCCTATTACCGTCTGCTACGTGATGGGTTCCCGCTAACCGCGACGGACAGCAAGCTGCAAGATGCCATGAACCAGTTTGGCATTACGACCGCTATGGTTACCGTGGGCACTTTTGCCCTGTTCTGGGGACTCTCGGGCATGCTCATTAAGCTGCTGCAGAGCCTGCGCGGCGTGTATTGGCGCGGCCTCAACATGTTTACCGTGCGCCAGCTTGCGGCCAAGGTCAACACGGTGTGCTTTTCGATGGGCGTCATCGCGATGCTTCTGTTTTTGGCCATCACCTCGGTGACGTGCGGTATGTCGATTGCCAACGTGATGAACGAAAACCTGGAGCGCTATAACCCTGTTGACGTGTCTCAGACGTATGCCTATTACACGCCCGATACGCTCGACTACTACAAAGAGTATGTCAATCCGTCTGAAGCCGATCGCATGGTGCTGGCCGATAGTACGGTCGATTTGTACCCCGCATGGCACGGTAGGGACAAGTCGGCGGGCAACAACGACGAGACCGGCAAGAAGGTCAATATCGCCGATGTTGCCGGTGAGCATGTGCAGATCGATTCGTATCTGAGTTACCCAGTTGGCGGCTCGAATCCTTCGGTGACCCCAAGTGAGATGTGCAAGATCATGGGCGAAAAGCTTCCCAAGGCGTTCGGGGGTAGCAATGCCGATGCGATGGGTCTGTATGTGACGCCGGCGAGTCAGTACAACAAACTGCGCCAGATGATGGGCGAGGAGCCGGTGCACATCGGTCACGACCAGTATCTGCTCACGTGTGATATGGGCGGCGAGCTGGTCGACCTGTACACCAAGTATATGGCTGGCGGCCATGCCCTTACCTTGGGCGGGCATACGCTCAAGCCCGCAACCGATAAGTCGGACGAAGATACGGCGGCCATCGCCAACTCGGCGATGGGTAGTAATCCGGGCACCGTCGTCGTTGCCGACGAGCTGTTGTCCCAACTTAATCTGCAGCCGTATTCCAGTAGCCTGCTCGTTAACTACAAACAAGGGATGGATACGACCGAGGCAGACGAGAGCATTAAATACACTCTGCTCGACAATCTGCTCGTTGACGGCAAGGAGCCGGGGTCGTGGGGAATCTTCATCACACGCTCCGAGATGTACACGCAGGCAGCGCAAATGAACGGTCTTATTAGCTACCTAGCCATCTACATCGGCTTTGTATTGGTCGTTGCATGCGCGGCGATTCTGTCGATCCAGCAACTCTCCAACGTGGCCGATGGCA
>URWQ01000145.1 GCA_900551635.1 uncultured Collinsella sp.
TTGTTCACGTTGAGTTGTACCCCAATATGCGGGCATACGTGTATGAGAACGCAATCTTTTAGGAAGGCTTAAGTTCTGTTGCAGGCCCGAAAGGAACCCGCACCTGCGTCAATACCACCACAAAGGTGCCTGTCCCCTTTGTGGTGGAAATCTAGTCCTTAAACAGATAACCCACGCCGCGGACGGTGGTGATGTGTGCCGCGATCTGCGGGCCCACCTTGGAGCGGATGCGTCGGATGTGCACGTCGACGGTACGCGTACCGCCGCAGTACTCAAAGCCCCACACGCGGTGCAGCAGCACCTCGCGGCTGTAGGCACGGTTGGGGTGCGTCGCCAAAAAGCTCAGCAGCGAATACTCCATCAGCGTCAGGTCGATGGGCTCGTTATCGAGCGTCACCTGGTAGGTAGCCAGGTTAATCTCGAGGTTATCGATGTTGAGCACATCGTCGGCGGCGACGGTCTCTTCCTCGCCCATCAGGCGCTGCGCGCGAGCCTTAAGCTCGTTGGGCGTCGCCGTGGGGCATACAAAGTCGGCATGCGCGTGATTCGGCAGGCGCAGGGTGCCGAGCGCCTCGTCGTCGACGATCACCAGCATGGGGACGCCGCCGCGATCGTCAAGCCACTTGGCAATCTGATCGATGCGGTCGCTGCGGATGCCATCGGAATCGAGGATCAGCAGGTCAAAGTCGTGCGCCGCAGTCGGCGAATCGGGGGTGGCCAGGCTCACCTCGACACCCAAGGTGGTCGTCAAGCTGCGGGCAAACTCGTGGAAGCGCGTCGTGCGCGCCATGAACAGGGCACTCTTTTCGGACATATCGGCCTCCAAGGAAATGAGCTCAATCGTACTGGAACAAGCCAGCGCGATTAGGAGTTCGCCAGATAATGCTTGATCTCCCACTCGGTGATCGTGGACTCAAACTTATGCCACTCGTTACGCTTCTTTTTGAGGAAGAAGCTGTGAATGTGCTCGCCGAGGGCATCCTTCATAAACTGCGAGTCCTCAAAGACGTCGAGCGCCTCTTTGAGCGAGCGCGGCAGCGGCGTGTAGCCGGCCTCAAGCATCTGACGGTCGGTGAGCTTGAGCGTCTCGGCCGTGGCCTCGGGCGGGAGCTCCAGCTTGCGCTCGATACCGTCCAGACCAGCCGCCAGCGTGACGGCGTTGACCAGGTACGGGTTGGCCATGGGGTCGGGACTGCGCAGCTCGATGCGCGTGGACAGCTGCTTGCCGGGCTTGTAGACCGGGATGCGGACCATGCTCGCACGATTGCGCAGGCCCCACGTGGCATACTGCGGCACGGAGTCGCCACCCGTGGTGATGCGTTTGTACGAGTTGACCGTGGGGTTGGTGATGGCGCTGATCTCGCGCGCGTGTGCCAGGATGCCGGCCATGTAGTGCTTGGCGATATCGGAGAGGTGGTACCTCTCGTCGTCCTCGCCCCAAAAGACGTTGTTGCCGTCGTGGTCGAACAGCGACTGATGCAAAAACATGGCGCTGCCGTCCTCGCCCGCCAACGGCTTGGGCATAAAAGAGGCGTGGCAACCGCTCTCGTAGGCCTGCTGCTTAATGATGAGTTTGGCCGTGGTGATGGCGTCGGACATGCTCAAGGCCTCGGCGTGGCGCAGGCTCATGCCGTGCTGCGAGCGGCCGGCGGCATGGAAGGTGTACTCCACGGGCACGGACATCTTCTCGAGCGTGAGGACCGTGTTGCGGCGCAGGTCGCGGGCGGCATCGCTCACCGAAAGATCGAAGTAGCCCACGTTGTCGAGCGGCTCGGGCGTGTGCTCGTCGGGGAAGTAGTAATACTCCAGCTCGGCACCCACGTTAAGCAGATAGCCAGCCTTCTCGGCCTTATAGAACATGCGGCGCAGGGCATCGCGCGGGTCGCCGGCAAACGGCTTGCGATCGGGAGTGCACACGTCGCAGAACACGCGGGCGACGCCGTTATGGCTCGGACGCCATGGCAGAATCTGGAAGGTCGAAGCATCGGGGAATGCGAGCATGTCGGCTTCCTCGGGCGTGGCAAAGCCCTCGATGGCGGAGCCGTCAAAGCCAATACCCTCCTCAAAAGCGACCTCGAGGTCCTCGGGGCTAATGGCAAAGTTCTTGAGGCGGCCGAGAATGTCGACAAACCACAGACGCACAAAGCGGATGTCACGCTGCTCTACGGAGCGGAGTACGTAATCGATGTTCTGCTGGTTCATGTCGCTCCCCTTTCTTTCGGGCGGGTTTCGACTGGTCTATATCGCAGATACTATCGCAGAAAAATGTTTCCGCAGGGTTAAAGCGTATCAAGCGCTCAAAAAACGTGTGCGAACAGGCCGTTGCGAACGAGCGGTTAGCGCGAGGTTGATGCGCGATGTTCGATGTGGCCGGGAATCTCGATGCGTTTGGGCGCCAGCTTTGCGGCCTCGCCCACCGTGGTGGTAACGACATCGATGCGCTCGGACAGGCGCTCGACCACGCGCTCGGCAATGGTAAGGGTGTCCTGCGCGGCCGTTGTCACACCGCCAAAGAGCACGTGGTTCCAGGGGTAGTCGTCAAACGTCGCGATTTTGAGCCCCGCCGGCAGCGAGGGACCAAGCTGCGCCAGCGCCTCGGTCAGACGCAGGAAAACCAGGCCGTTGACGGCGATAAGGCCGAGCCTTTTGCCCGCGTAGTCGCGGATGGTCTTGTCCAAACGGCCAACGCCCGTGGCGCCACCGTCGGCCAGGGTGACGACCTCGCCCGCAAGGCCGCGGCGCGAAAGCTCGTCGGCAAAGGCCTCGGCGCGCTCTCGACGCACGGGGCTATCGTCGCTTGCCTCGGTGAGCAGGCACAGACGCTCGCTGCCCGCAGCTGCCAAGGCGTCTACCAAGCCGGCGACCAGCTCACGGTTGTTAGATGTCACCAGGTCAACACCGCCGTCGGCAACGTCGCGGTCGAGCAGCACGACGGGCAGACGTCCCGCTGCCGCGGCGATCGCCTCGTCATTGCCTCCGCAGGTGTTGACGACCAGGCCGTCCACGCCGGCATCGATAAGTCTGGTGAGCGACTCCGCTTCCTTAGCGGGGTCGTTGCCGCTAATGGCCGTCATGAGCGAGCAGCCGCGCGCAGCGGCGCTGGCGGAAAGTCCTTCGAGCATGGCGCTCGAGAACGGGTTGGCGATGTCGGCCAGGATCACGCCGATGAGGTTGGTGCGCGAGCTGCGCAGATTGCGCGCGGCGGCACGCGGGCGATAGCCGGTGCGCTCGATGACCTCGGCAATGCGGGCACGGGTCTCCTCGGTCATCTGCCCGGGGCGGTTATTGAGATAGCGCGAAACCGTGGCCGGACTCACGCCCGCCTCGGCGGCAATGTCCTTGATTCTCATCTGCGCCATAGCGCACCCCGTTTCCCAATTGTCGGCAGTCTGAGCCATTTTAGGCATTTTTTAAAAATCTCAGTTGCAAAACGCTGCAGGTGAGCAGCATCGTTTTTACGCCTCGAGCAGATGCGATGATGGGCTAGATAGCCGAGTCTTTAGACAGCTCAAAATAGTCAGGATGTAAGGCAATAACCGGACCCTGCTCCTCGGGCATTAGATGCAAATGCGTCTCTGCCAGATAGCTCGCCGTGTCGGTATCGCCCTTCTTAATGGCCTCGAGAATCCGGCGATGCTGCCCACGGATCGGCTCCCAGTCCAGATCCTGCGAGACCATACGCAACCAGTTGTATCGCTCAAAATGCGTATTGACGCTCTTCATCCAATCCCACAACATGTGACGGCCGGCAATCGCAAAACACGTCTCATGGAACAGGTTGTCCAGGTCGAAAAAGCGACGCGTTTCGCCATGGTCGAGCGACTCGGACTCGGCAAGAATCTGCTCAAGCCGCTGCTTTTGCTCGGGCGTAGCAGCCGAACAACATTTAATGAGTACGCTTCTTTCGAGCTTTTCGCGCAAGAAACAGGCATTCTCGGCGTGTTCCATGCTGATCTTAGAAACGTAGGTGCCGCTTTTGGGACGTGTTTCGACCAGCTCCTGCTCGCGCAGGCGCACAAAGGATTCGCGAATGGGCGTACGCCCGATTCCTGTCTCTTTTTCCAGACCAATCGCCGAAAGGCGCGTGCCGGGCTTGAGCTCGGCATAGATGATCTTGGAGCGCAATGCGTTGTATGCCTGATCTTGCAGGCTCTGATAATGCTGGTGTTGTTCCATAAAGCCCTCGGATGAAGCCCACGGTTAGTCGAATACCACCATGCAATACTATCGCATCGACACGCCCCAGCTCCCAATCAGTCTTTTTGGGACGGGGCTCTTTTAGCTACCCTGGCCCGCAGATCGGCCCCCTTGCCACAAAAGCGGCCCATCTACTACGTTAACACGGATAGCCTCGGCCATACCGAAAACCGTGAAAACAAAACCGACGCTCCTATAAGTTGTCAAGAGGCAGTTTGCGGGAGCGCTCT
>URWQ01000146.1 GCA_900551635.1 uncultured Collinsella sp.
GTTGCGTCAGGACGATCGCGTGACGCTGCATGAGCGCACCAACGTGACGCAGCTGCCCAAGCTTGGCTATGCCGGCGCCATCGACCTGGCTGTGTGTGATGTCTCGTTTACCAGCATCGCGAACATTATCGATGCGGTGCTGGCGTGCCTGGCGCCTACTGGTTCTTTTTGCACGCTCGTAAAGCCCCAGTTTGAGGCGCCGGCTGCGCTGGTGGGCGAGGGCGGCATCGTGACCGACCCCGCCGTCCGCCGTGATACGCTTGTGGCGGGGATTGAACTCTTTGCAGCCAAGGGCCTGTTCCCGGTCGATGTGTGCGTTTCACCCATCCATGGTGCCAAGGGCAACGTCGAGTTTTTCCTGTACGGCACGAGGTTTGCCCCCGGCGACCGCTCGCAAGACGAGCTGCAATCCCAGGTATCGGTTTTGAGCGAGAAAGCTGCAACGCTATGAAGGTCTTTCTGGTTCCCAATTACTACAAGCAAGAGGCGCTCGAGAGTGGCCTGATGCTCGAGCTTTGGCTTACGCGCCAGGGCTACGAGGTCGCATGGGCGGCCGATCAGCGATCCAAGATCCAAAGCACGCCTGATATCGACGGCTCCGATCTGGTCATTACGCTCGGCGGCGACGGTACGTTGCTGCGCGCTGCCCGTATCCTCAACCATCGTGAGATTCCTATCCTCGGTCTTTCCTATGGTCACCTGGGTTTTTTAACTGCTGCGAGTCCCGAGGAGCGCGACATTCTGCAGGTCGTGAGTGACGCCCTTTCCGGTGAGCTACATGTGAGCCGTCGCGCTACCATCGCCGCTGATATTGTGTCCGTGCGCGAAGACGGTACGAAGGATGTCGTGCGCACCTTCGCCCTCAACGACATGGCGCTTACGCGCGGCCCCCTGTCCGATATGGTCGAGTTTGACATCACGGTGTCCGGTCACCATATCGACCGCCTACGCGGTGACGGTGTCGTTGTTTCGACGGCGACCGGCTCCACTGGCTATGCACTATCCGCCGGCGGCCCCATCGTCAGCCCCGATTACACGGGTATGGTATGCGTACCCATTGCGCCGCACACCATTCAGGCCCGTGCCTTCTTGACTTCGCCGAGTGATGTCGTCGAAATCCTTATGTCTGATGACCGTCCGAGCGTTCCGGCGATCGCTATCGATGGGCAGTTTATTACCTGTGATGGCACCGTTGAGAGCGTGGCGGTGCGTCGCGGTCCCGGCGATGTGCTGCTGCTGGATTACGGCCCCGAGAGCTTCTATAACTCGGTGAGCCGTGTGTTCTACGGAGTGCGTCATGATCGATGAGCTGCAGGTTTCTAACATTGCACTCATTCGCGAGGCGACGTTGGTGCCGAGTGCCGGCCTGACTGTCCTGACCGGCGAGACCGGTGCTGGCAAGACCGCGCTGCTCTCGGCCCTCAAACTTATTTTGGGCGAGCGCGCGGATTCGTCGACGGTGCGCGAGGGCGAGGCGCTCGCGAGCGTCGAGGCACGACTCTTCGACGGGCCGCACGACACGGAAGGGTTCACCGTACAGCGCAGCCTTTCCGCCGAGGGCCGCAGCCGCGTGAAGATTGACGGGCGCATCGCCAGTGTGCGCGAGCTTTCGGAGCGCGTTGGCGTGATGATGGATTTGTGCGGCCAGCACGAGCACCAACGCTTGCTCGATCCGGCACATCACGTTGCGATGGTCGATGCGTGGGCGGGACGCTCTGCGCTCGAGGCACTCGAGCACTACCGTGCTTGCTTTAAAGCCTCGCGCGCGGCTGCCAAGGAGGCCCGTCGCGTCGAGGAGGCCTCGCGTGCGCAGGGGAGTCGTGTCGAGGAGGCGCGCTTCGCCCTGGAGCGCATTGCCGAGGTCGACCCTAAGCCGGGCGAGTATGAGGAGCTCGAGGAACTGCTGCCGCGCTCCGAACATGCCGAGGTACTGGTTGCCACTGCTAACGATGCCCATGCATCGCTTGCTGCCGAAGGGGGAGCGATCGATGCCGTGAACAGTGCCGTGGCAGAGCTTTCCCGTATGGCTGCCGTCGATCGCAAGCTGGGCGACATTGCCGATGCGCTTTCGGATGCCTGTATCTCCCTTGAGGATTGCGCGAACGAGCTTCGTTCCTATCGCGATGGCGTCGCCTTCGACCCGCGCGAGCTCGCTCGCATGCGTGAGCGGTATTCCGACCTCAAGGGTCTGTTGCGTCAGTGGGGTCCCACTATGGACGATGTTTTTGCCATGCGCGATCGCTCGCAAGAACTGCTGTCCCTGGTCGATGATGGCGATGAGCAGATCAAAAAGGCGCGTGAGGCACTCGGGAGCGCCGAGCGCGAGTTGTTTGCCGCTGCCAAGGCACTTAAGCGCGCTCGCAATACGGCGGCCCCGCGCTTCTGCCACGAGGTTAGCCGCCAGATGGCGCGCTTGGAGATGGGTAGTGCCGAGCTCGTCTGGGAGTCGCGCGATCTTCCCCGTGCTGAGTGGACGCCCGTTGGTCCTTCGAGCTACGAGCTGCTATACCGCAGCGGTGCCGGCTTGACGCCACGTCCCCTGCGCCGCATTGCGTCGGGCGGCGAGCTCAGCCGCGTCATGCTGGCAAGCAAGGTTGTCCTCGGTAACGCGGACGGTGTCGATACGCTGGTGTTTGACGAGGTCGATGCCGGTGTCGGTGGCTCCACGGCGCGTGCGCTCGCGGGCGTGCTGGCAGATCTCGCCGCTACGCATCAGGTTATTGTCGTAACCCACTTGGCGCAGGTCGCTGTCATGGCTGACAAGCATTATGTCGTCAGCAAGGAACCGGGCGATGTTCCCCAGACGCATTTGGACGAGGTAACCGGCGAAGCGCGTACTGCCGAGATCGCCCGCATGTTGAGCGGCGATCAGTCCGAGGCAAGCTTGGCCCACGCAAAGCAGATGCTCGAAGAAGCTCGAGGTTAGGTCGTATCAGCGGTGTTGGTGGGACAAAATAGACTGAAATTTTTGTCCCACTACGCGTTTTACTCCACAACCTTATCCGGCTGGATGAGCTCTTCGTAGTAGCTGATATGCTCGCGGGCGTCTTCGATTTCGGGCAGCAGGAAGTTGTAGATGACCTCGATGATCATCGTGGCGCTCATCTTGGAGAACGCGAAGTCGCCCGTTGTCAGTAGTGCTTCGTGGTTGACGGTATTAAAGGTGTAGTCTGCCAGGCGCGCGAGCGGGGATTTGCTGTCGCTGCTGATGACGACTACGGTTGCGCCGCAGTCGCGAGCCGCTTTTGCCATGCGATTCAGACGGCGCGACTTGCCGGAGTTTGAGATCAGCACGATAACGTCACCGGGGCGCAGCGTGAGCGCAAAACCAATCGAGGTCTCGCTGATGGTGCTTGCCATGCAACGAAGGCCCAGCTGCGAGAACTTGAACGTCGCGTCGAGCGCGACGGCGTTGGTGTTGCCTACGGCCGCAAACTCAATAACGCCGGCATTCTTAAGCGCGTGTACAACTGCGGCCAACGTGTCGTGATCAATGCCGTCGATGGTCGCATTAAGCTCACTCACCTTGGCGGCGAGGATATTTTTAAGGCTCTGCTCCATGTTGTCGAGCGAGACCTCGTCGGTCAGGCCCTCGTTGCGCTGACTCTCTAAGTCGCGCGCCAACGAAAACTGAAAGCTGCGGAAGCTGCCAAAGCCCAGCTTGCGGCAGAAACGCGAAACGGTCGCCTCGGACGTGGCGGCAGCGCGCGAGAGCTGAGCCGCCGTGAGGCGTGGCGCCTCGGACTGGTGCTCCAATATATAGTCGACAATGCGCTGCTCGGACTCGCTGTATCCCTGATGGGTGCTAATGAGGGAAAGTGCGCTCTTGCTACTATCGGTCATGGATGGCTCCTGGTTGGCATGAAAATCTAACTTGATTTGCAATGCCATAGTATACGGGCATTTTCAATTACAAGATACACCTTGCCGTTTCAAGTGTTGATGGTAAACTTTCACTTGCCGTTTACGGTTATGAAAGAACCTTTCACCGGAGAATTGCGCCTTGTCTCTTCTCACGCGGACGGTAGGTTGGTATCTTTCAGTTGTGGAAAAACGCGCATCGAAGCGCGTGTAGGGGAGCGCCCGCGGGCGCTGTACTCAAGAAGGAGGGACACATGGCTAAGTTTGACATCATCGCCGCGACCGGTTGCCCGACCGGCATTGCGCACACCTTCATGGCGAAGGAGGCGCTGGAGAAGGCAGCTGCCGAGCGCGGTCTGACCATTAAGGTCGAGACTCATGGCCAGGTCGGTGTCGAGAACGAGTTCACCAAGAGCGAGATCGCCGGTGCCAAGGCCGTCGTCGTCGCAGCCGATAAGGATGTCCAGGCTGAGCGTTTCGCCGGTAAGCCCATGGTTTCCGTTGGTGTTTCCAAGGCCCTGTCTGTCGAGACTGCTGGTAAGCTGATCGACCGCGCGCTCGCCGCC
>URWQ01000147.1 GCA_900551635.1 uncultured Collinsella sp.
CGCCCTCGTCGGCGTAAGCGGTGATGGAGTCGTGCGGCGAGCCGTTCACCACGGCGATGCCAATGCCCTCGGCGTCGCCCACCAGAGGCGCGATGTTATCGGCAATGGCGTCCATATCGGCCTTGATGGCCTCGTTCTCCACTTCGGAGATCACGTCCATGTCCATGGTGTCGCCCATGACGCCGGACATGCGCGAGGCAATTTTGAAGGTCTCGGCGTTGAAGTCGTGCCAGTCGACCACCGACAGCACGGTGATCTGGGCACCGGGCACGCCGGCCGCCAGGTCGAGCGCCGCGGCCAGCGCGTTCTTCGCCGGGTCGGACTTGTCGTAGGGAACGAGAATCTTCTTGTACATGGGGGCCTCCTTACCCTCGCGGCACCTCAAGCGACGACGCCTACGAACCGCAGCTCGGCAACCGAAAGCAGCTCGCATGCTCTAGCATCGCCGGATAATGCTTACCCTGCGGCTCATCCTAATGAGCCACTGCCATTTTACCACGGGCCTTTTCCGTTCCCCCGCCGCCGCCCACCTGTAGACGCGACGTTACGCATCCCTACCGCGGTTCCAACTGCACTCGCCAACTTCAACGGCTATCGGTTAATGCTTTAGCAGCAAAGGACGAAACGGAGGAAGTTGAGTTAATTTCGACTCTCATTTTTAACTCAATTCTCTCTCGCACCTTCCGATTCGGTTAAATTCTGCTACCATTTCAACTCAATACAGACTGTATCTTCAGAAGAAGGCGCTATGACATATCTCGATCTCCGCAAGGCCTTTCACGACACCGCGCAAGATGCGGATCAGCTATACGATCGCCGATTCAACGATGAGCGCACCTGGCATCTCAAAACATCTATCGCCGGTAGTCCCGCCTTTGTCTACATGGCTCCGGAAATCTACGAAGCCCTGCTCGAAGCTGCTCAAATCGACAAAGATATCCTTCGCCTGGAAGCCGCACTTCCCCAGCGAGCCCTCGATAGCTACCGTGACAGCTGCCTTATCGACGAAATCGTGCTGACCAATGAAATAGAAGGTGTGCACTCAACGCGGCGCGAAATAGGCGAGGTGCTCGAGCGCCTGAAGCAAAATGATCGCCGTGGGCGTTTTTTCGGTATTGTTCAAAAGTATGCTCTCCTCCAGACGCGACCGGACATCGCCCTTCGAACCTGCGCCGACGTGCGTGATGTCTACGACGACCTTGTGCTGGCAGAGGTTCGCATCTCGGATCCCCACAACGTCCCCGATGGCACCTACTTTCGCACTAAAATGGTGCATGTGATCAACGAAGCAGGCATCCCCATCCACGACGGAATCGAGCCCGAGGCAAGAATCATAGAGGAGATGGATCAGGCTCTTGACGTCCTCAACGACGAGTCACGAGAGCCTCTTCTCCGCATTGCTCTTTTCCACTTCCTTTTTGGTTACATACACCCTTTCTACGATGGCAATGGAAGAACAAATCGCTTCATTAGCAGCTATCTCATCTCCCGCCAATACGAGCCTATCGTGGGATTGGGCATCTCCCACGCCGTAAAGCAGGAGATTGAAAAATACTATAAGGCCTTTTCTCGGTGCGAGCATCCCCTCAATAGAGGCGATATCACGCCTTTTGTCATCGCTTTCTCAGAGATATGCGTGAATGCGATGTGCAATCTTCGCGATGCTCTCACAGAAAAGAAAAGCCAGATGGATATGTATCTCCATCGCTCGGCCGTGCTTGTCCCAGAACCGCTGCGCACCCTTGTCGAATCGCTTATCACCGCCACGCTGTTCACCTTTGACGGCGTAACCGCAAAAGAGCTTTGTGAGGCTGAGCGGCTCTCCCGGCAGACGCTTTATAAGCGTCTGTCCGAGCTGAGAAAACTCGGCCTCTTGCAAGAGGAGAAGATAGGGCGAAAGGTATTCTACAAACTCAACGAGGAGGCCTTCCTTCTGAGAGGATGCTGAAGCGCTCTATCGAGTTAACGCTTTAACAGCAACGAGCAAAACGGGAGTAATTGAGTTAAATTCGACCCCTGTTTTTAACTCAATGCTCTCTCATTCTTCCGATTCAGTTAAAAAGCGGTGGCTCACGTACTGCCTCGAACCGCGCCAACATCACCTACCGCGGCTCCTCGTTGTTGAGAAGGCGATGGCGGGAGACCAGGATGTGGAACACCGTGTAGGCACCCAGCACGAAGGCGCCGACATAGCCCAGCACGCCGAGCAGGGGCACGCCGAGCAGTTGCGGCTGCATAGCCGTGGTGCACAGGATAGACGACCCCAGGAACAGCCCCGCCGACAGCAGCGCCAACGATATGCGACCCACCGAGGCGTAGGCGGTGGCAAGGATGCGCGAGGACACCTCGATGTCGCCGTTCACCTTGATCTGCCCGCGGTCGAGCATCTCCAACGTGTTCGACAGCTGGGTCGGCAGCTTCGCCAAGGCCTCGGCCGAAGCGGCGCTCGTCGTGGCGAGATCGATCAGCTGCGTCGCCAAAAACTTCGGGTCGGCCTGCTGGGCGATGACGTGCTTCGACACGATCTCGATGACGCTGATGTCGGGCGCGACCTGGGCAATGACCCCCTCGATGGTCACGAACCCGCGCGCGAGCATCGTTACCGACGAGGTCATCATCATGTTCTGGCCGCGCAGCACCTCGATGACCTCGGTGAGCACGGTGCCCACGTTGATCTCCTTCATCTCGGCCGTGCTGTACTCGGCGAGCAGCCGCGAGAGCGCCTCCAGCAGCGCCCCGTGGTCCACCGGCCCCAGCACGTGCACGAGGCCCATCACCGCCTCCTTCAGCAAGTAGGCGTTGTCGGTGGCCACGGCCGTGAACACCTTGCCCACGAGCATGCGCTCCGACACCGTCAGCGTGCCCACCATGCCCAAATCGATCCACACCACTTCCCCATCGCGCACAAGAATGTTGCCGGGATGCGGGTCGGCGTGGAAGAACCCGTCGTCGAGCACCTGGGTCACGTAGCTTTGGCACACGCGTCGCGCCAGCGCGCTCACGTCGATCCCCTGCTCGCGCAACGCTTGCGTGTGGGAAATTTCCGTGCCCTGGACGAACTCCATGACGAGCACCGACTCGCACGAGTACTGCGGGTAGGCCACCGGGGACGTGACCCCCTCTTCGTCGGCCAGCTCGTCGTGGAAGCGCATGAGGTTGTGCAGCTCGGAGGTGAAATCCACCTCACTGGCCGTCGTGCGCTCGATTTCCTCGATGAAGCCCTCGAGCGACAGCAGGATGTCGCGATGGGAATTGGAAGCGAACTCGCCCAAGGCCAGCAAGTGCTTCATGAGCATGATGTCCTCGGCCATGGATTCGGCCACACCCGGCCGGCGCACCTTTACCGCCACCGTTGTGCCGTCGAGCAGCGTCGCCTTGTGCACCTGAGCAATGGAGGCCGCACCCAAAGGCACCGGATCGATGGAGGCGAACACCTCGTGCCACGACTTCCCGTATGCGCGGTCGATCTGCTCGATCACCACATCGAACGGCATCGGATTCGCGTCATCGCGCAGTTTTTCGAAGGCGTCGCAGTAGGCCTTGGGCAGAAGATCGGAACGGTTCGAGGCCAGCTGGCCGATTTTCACGTACGTGGGGCCGAGCGCCTGCAGTACTTCCACGGCCTGCTCGGGGGTAAGCCCGTGAAGCACCTTGTACTGCCGCATGATGCGCACAATCTCGTTCATGCGCTTGTGAGAGGTCTTGTCCTTGATGGAAATCTCGGCGACCTTCATGAACTCCTCGAACGTGGCCATGGGCGCTCCTCCTTTCTGGAAAGCCCATGGTATCGTGCGAAATGAGAAGCGATCTCCTCATCAATTCACCTGGCATCAAGCTGTTTCCCGGCCAATCGAACAAAATTGTCACTGTGGCAATTAAGTAAAATGGTTGGTCGATGAGGTGCGTGCATAGGTTTTATGGCAAAATAAGCTGCTGTGCTACTGAACGCTGCACCGAAAGCGCAGCGCAACCACGCAAGAAGAACGCAGCTTAAACACGCAAGAACAAGGAGAAGCACATGGGACTCCTCTCAAAATTCGAAGGCAAGATGGAAGACACCGTGGAAGGCGCCGCCGATCGCATGGGCGCAGCGCCCCTGTCTCCCGTGCAGATTGCCAAGAAGGCCGAGAAGCAGATGCGCCGCGAGAAGATGGTCGGCGCAGGCAAGCAGTACGCTCCCACGCTTTATACCGTGCTCGTCAACGCCGACGATGACCGCCGCCTTCTGGGCTACTACCCCACCCTGGCTGGCGAAACCGAAACCTACCTTCCCGCCAAAGCCGCCGAGCAGGGCCTCGTCATGGACGGGCAGCCCCTCGTGCGCTTCATCGTCGACGACGATTTGCGCCACGGCAAGTTCGACGTCATTGCCGAAATGGTGGCCTCCCCCTTGGTTGAGCAGCTGCGCCAAGAA
>URWQ01000148.1 GCA_900551635.1 uncultured Collinsella sp.
ATGTCCGGTCTTCGGTGGATTACTGCTGGGGGAATAATGGCGCGCTTCGCGCGTTTGGAAAGGGCTTCGTGCTGCGGAATGCATTCAGGGGGAAACCCATCGGGTTCCTTCGTCCTCGGTCTTCAGGGATTAAAGATGATGAAAATAAAGTGCGCTTCGCGCCTAATGTGGAGTGCGGCGAGGGCTTCTTGCGTCCTGCGGAGTGTGCCTAAAAGTAAACTAATGGCGGGCCCTGCGATGTCCGGTCTTCGGGGGATTACTGCTGGGGGAATAATGGTGCGCTCTGCGCGTTTGGAAAGAGCTTCGTGCTGCGGAATGCATTCAGAGGGAAACCCATCGGGTCCCTTCGTCCTCAGCTTTCGGGGATTGGGGCTGAAGGGAAGAAAGGCGCGCTTCGCGCGCTTTGGATGGGGTCTGTCCCGGCGGCGCGTTTGGCGCTTCGCGCCTCGCGTCTTATCGATCGGGATTGAGATGCATTTGACGCTTCTCGCCTTATGACTGTAGCGGCCGCGGTCCCGTTTGGGATTGCGGCCGTTTTGTTGTGGGTCAAATATGAACGTTGTGTTAATGAGTCGGTGGACGGTGGAGTTTTTCGGTGAGCGGCGTATCCTTCCAACGGTTTATCTAGTGTGTCAGTTGAAAGGAAGAGGGCGCTCGTCATTGTTTGAATGTGAACTGCCGTTTGACCACAAGACGTTGCATCTGGAGCTCGAGGATAAGAACTTCGCGGGTGTGATGGAAGGTCATCAAAACGAGTTTAAGACCACAAAATCGCAGGAAGAGCTGGTAGAGGAGTCGCTTGCCAACCCTTATGGCTCGCCTTCACTCGAGGAGCTTTGCGCTGGCAAGAAGGATATTGTCATTATTAGCTCCGACCATACGCGCCCCGTTCCCTCGCGTGTGACGATGCCTATTCTGCTGCATCACATCCACTCCGCTGCGCCTGAGGCGCGCGTTCGCATTCTGGTTGCTACGGGTATGCATCGTCCGTCGACGCACGAGGAACTCGTCAACAAGTACGGCGAGGAGATTGTTGCCAACGAGGAAATCGTTATGCACGTCGCGACTGACGACAGCATGATGAAAAAGATCGGCACCCTGCCTTCTGGCGGCGAGTGCATCATCAACAAGATTGCCGCCGATTGCGATCTGCTGCTTGCCGAGGGCTTTATTGAGCCGCACTTCTTTGCCGGCTTCTCCGGCAGCCGCAAGTCCGTGCTGCCCGGCATCGCCAGCTATAAGACCATCATGTACAACCACAACGGTCAGTTTGTGAATGATTCCCACTCGCGTGCCGGCAACCTGTGCCACAACCACGTGAGCGAGGACATGTTTGCTGCTGCCGAGATGGCTCACCTTGCCTTTGTGCTTAACGTGGTGCTCAACGGCAAGCACGAGGTCATTGGCTCCTTTGCCGGCGATATCCACAAGGCGCACGAGGCTGGCTGCGAGTTCGTGAAGAGCCTTGCCGGCGTTGAGCCCGTCGAGTGCGAGATTGCCATCACCACCAACGGCGGTTACCCGCTCGACCAGAACATCTATCAGGCCGTGAAGGGCATGTGCGCTGCCGAGGCCACGCTTCCCGAGGGCGGCGTGATCATTGATGTCGCCGGTTGTGCCGACGGTCACGGCGGCGAGGGCTTCTATCACAACATCGCTGACAACGAGCCGGCGGAGTTTGAGCGCGCCTGCATCGACCGTCCTAAGGATGAGACCCTGCCCGATCAGTGGACGAGCCAGATCTTTGCCCGCATTCTGGCGCATCACCCTGTGATCATGGTCACCGACCTGTGTGATCACCAGATGCTCAAGGATATGCACATGACGCCGGTCAACACTATCGAGGAGGCGCTTAAGCTCGCCTTTGAGATAAAGGGTGCCGATGCCAAGGTAGCAGTTATTCCCGATGGCCTGGGCGTTGTCGTCGCGCAGCACTAGTGCGCGGCCTAAACGAATCGTTTATAACCGACAAGAAAGATAAGGTTTTATGCTTACCAAACTCCTCTGTGAATTCGGCGCAACGGCCCTCATGATCATCTTTGGCGTGGGCGTGCACTGCGATACCGTGCTCAAGGGCACCAAGTATCAGGGCTCCGGCCATATGTTTGCCATCACCACCTGGTCTTTTGGCATCTCGGTCGCCCTGTTTATCTTTGGCGGCGCCGTGTGCATGAACCCCGCCATGGTGCTTGCCCAGTGCATTGTCGGCCTGGTGCCGTGGAGCAGCTGCATCCCCTTCATGATTGCCGATATGCTCGGCGGCTTTGCGGGTGCCGTAATCGCTTGGCTTATGTATGCCGATGAGTTCAAGGCTTCTGATGGTGTCGTCGACCCCATTGCCCAGCGCAACATCTTCTCGACCAACCCCACCACCGAGGGCACCAACTACGCCCGTAACTTCTTCTGCGAGGCTATCTGCACCTTTGTGTTCATCAGCGCCATCCTCGCTGCCGCTAGCCGCGCCGGCGAGAACGTTCTGATGCTCGCCATCTGCGTCGGCCTGATCGTTTGGGCCGTTGGCATGGGCATGGGCGGCATCACCGGCTTCGCCATGAACCAGGCACGTGACCTTGGTCCTCGCATGGCCTATCAGGTGCTGCCGATCAAGAACAAGGCTGACAACAACTGGAAGTACGGCCTGCTCGTTCCTGGCATCGCGCCGTTTGTCGGTGCCGCTCTGGCCGCGCTGTTTGTGCATGGTTTCTTGGGCATGTTCTAGTTCAAGGCTACATAGTTGTCCGCCGTCCGCATGGGGTAACTTCCCAGCGCGTCCTCGGACATGCAAAAAGGCTCGCTGCGCACTTTGTGCGGCGAGCCTTTTTGCGTCCTGCGGAATGCGCTGGGAAGTTACCCCATGCGGACGGATGCGGGGTCTTTGTTGCGTTCGTGCAAGCAGCCCAACATATATATCTGAATTTGGATGGGAGGGGCTTGTTGCTGTTGGGGGCGTTGAAGCGCGAGTGACGCTTTGGGATGCGTGGCACCCTGGTTGGGGCGATGCTTTGGGATGAGCTTCTTACTTAGCTGAAGAGGGGTTTTATGGCTGAGAGGTAGTCTTTGGCTACGTCGGCCTTATCTGCTTGAAAGTTGTGCCAGGCCCACCATTGGACCATTCCTACGAAGCTTGAGGCTATGTGGTGTAGCAGGAAGCTTCGGTCCATGGTGCCGGCGGGGCCTGCGGGGTCGACGGGGACGGTTTCGGCTGCTCGTGACATGATGGTCTTGCGGAGGCAGTCGGCGAAAACGCGTGAGCCGGCGCCGGCTACCAGCGCTCGGACGCCCTGGCGGCGCTCCCAGAGGTTGTTGAGAATATGCTCGACCTGCACGAGTGGGTCGTCGAGCGGTGTGCCGTCATCGTCGAGGGCGTGGGTGCAGATGTCGCTCACGAGCTCGGACAGTAGGTCGTCTTTGCTCTTAAAGAGGCCGTAGAATGTCGCGCGGCCTACGTGAGCGCGCGCGATGATGTCGCCGACGGTGATCTTGCCGTAGTCCTCTTCACGCAGCAGCTCGGAGAACGCCGCGACGATGGCGGCGCGGCTTTTGGTTTTGCGGGCATCCATGGCTATGCATCCACGTGAACAAGCAGGCAACGGAGCGTGCCGGAGCAGCCCTCGTAGGGGCGTTTGCCGGCGCCGTAGCCGACGGCTTCGATGCGGTAGCGTGAGGGCAGTTGGTCGGACGTGCGCAGAGCAGTGACGATGGCGGCGCCAGTGGGCGTCACGAGCTCGCCGGCGACCGGTGCGGGCGTGAGGGCGATATTGCCTGCTTGGCATAGGTTGACGACGGCGGGTACCGGGATGGGCATAAGGCCGTGGGCACAGTGGATGGTGCCGTGACCCTCGGAGAGCGACTCGACCACGACATCCTCGACGCCCAGGTCATCGAGGCAGATGGCGACCGAGCAGATGTCAACGATGGAGTCGACAGCGCCCACCTCGTGGAACATGACGGTCTCGGGCGTTTTGCCGTGAGCCTTGGCCTCGGCAGCAGCGAGTACGGAAAAAATGGCGAGGGCGCGGCGCTTGGCACCATCACTCAGCTGCGAACCATCGATGATGGCGGTGACGTCTGCCAAAGAGCGGTGATGATGGTGGTGGGTGTGGTGATGATCCTCGTGCTCATGGGCGTGGCCCTCATGGTCATGCTCGTGGCGGTGCTCGTGCTCACCATGGTCATGATGGTGATGCTCATGCTCGTGCGTGTGCTCGCCAGCTGCTTCGTTGCCGTAGAGCCAGGCCATGTCGTGGTCGTGGTTCTCGAGCTCCTCTGCCAGCTGAACGTCAAAGTCGCAGGCGTCGATGCCATGCTTGTTTACACGTGTGACGGCAATCTCAAAGCCGCCGACCGGAAGCGTGGCGAGCTGCTCGCGCAGATGTTCTTCGCTGGCACCCAGGTCGAGCAGGGCCGCGA
>URWQ01000149.1 GCA_900551635.1 uncultured Collinsella sp.
ATCGGCGGTTTTGCCGTTTTCGCCATTGTCGCCGCTATCGTGATCGTTCCGCGTATCGGCGCATCTTCCGAGGTAACTTCGGGTGGCAAGGGCTACGTTGTCTGCGCGTGCGAGACTAAAGTGCTGCCCAAAAACAGCAAGGGCAAAAAGCTCAAGAGCTATACCGTCGAGCTGGCGCCGGTGTCCGGCAAGGGCAAGAGCTACACCATCAAGGTCGATGGCGAGGACGGCTTTGCTATGGAGGACTTTGGCGAACTGCCCGACCAGAAGTACCAGATGACCATCACCTCGGGCAAGGGCAAAAAGAAGAGCACGACCACCATGAAGGTCGACTATACCAAGGAAGGTTCGGACGCCCCCAAGAACGTTGAGCTCACGCAGTCCAAGAAGGAGGCCAAGGCCTCTGCCAAGGCGGCGGTCAAGACGGCAAACGAGCTGTTCACCGACAAGATACTCGAGTACCAGAAAAAGTACGGCGAGGGCGAGGCTGTCGAGATTGATGATTCTTCGACGTATGGAGCCCAGGGCGTTGCCTACGCTAAGCTCATCGATTTTGACGGCGATGGCCAGGACGAACTTCTGATTGAGTACTCTGACGAGCCGATTGAAAACGATAATGGCGCCACTGCTGCCAAGGTTGAGGTTTGGGCTTATCGCGATGGTGAGATCGAGAAGGTATACGAGCCCGACACTCAGGTTTACACCATGTGCGCTGGCGTCTCGCTTTACGTATACGAATATGATGGCACCTATGGATTCAAACGGTATCTGCATGATGGGGAGACAATTAATTTCAAAGATGTCCCAAATGGCTTCAATCAATCTCATGATGGCTACGAGTGCGAATTCAACGCCTATGACGGCAAGTCATTTAGCGCCATTGTTGGCCCTGCGTCGATTGACGATTCGAAGGTGAAAGACATCAATGAAGTACGTGAGTTTGACGCTGAGTTGTTCAGCAGCGAGGAAGTTGTAGCAAAAAGCATCGCAACGGTGGCCACGACGCTGGAGCAGCTGAAATCGAAGGACGATGGCAGTGCGCAGGTGGGCTACGAGGCCGTTTCTGCCACGCAGGATGTTGACTTTACGGCTGCGGTTGGCGAAGGCCCGCTGAATCCGTCCCCCGATGACACGTGCCAGATCACGGCTACGTGGACCTATCCCCAAGTGAAGGGCCAGGGCGTGGGTGTCGCCAAGTTTAACAAGGATATGGTCCAGCTCGTTGCGGATACGCTCGAAGCGAGCAAGCAGGCCTCGATGGATGACGAGGACAGCCGCGTGACCATGATGTACACCGCCGAGATCGTCTCGATCGATGGCGATATTGCCTGTGTGCGCACGTTTACCGACAGCTATCAACCTCCGTATCGATCGGAGCGAGTGACAAGGTCGGCGTTCTACAACCTCAAGACGGGTGAGCAGGTTTCGCTCGAGGACTCGCTTGCGCAGCATGGGCTCTCGTTCGATACTCTCAAGAGTGAGGCCAAGCAGGCAATTAAGACGGCAAAGCCGAATTATGACTCCGTGTCCGAAGACAACATTGACGATGACGATAACTACACCGAGGATCATTTCTACTACGACGGCAAGGGCTACATCATCGTCCTCGATACTGGCGAGTTTGACTGCATGGCATGGGATACGCACGACTTGGTTGCACATGCCTTCGACTCGAGCTATTCCTGCGGTCAGGATGTAACGCCCGAACGAGCCAGGGCCACATACGTGCCCAACGAGTAGAACAAAGCGGCAGGGAGTAATCTGAACAGTCCCCGGTGGCGCAAAACACAGCGCCGCCGGGGATTTTTTCCTCCGTCCCCAAGGGATCGTTAGCCGCGCTGGAGGCCGAAGAGTTTGGCGTTGCGCTCGGCGACCATCATGTTGATATCGGCGATTTCCATCTCGCCGTCAATGTAGGGTTGGTAGGTGCCATATGGATCGTCTGCTCCCAAGCTGCAGCTTCCGCAGTTGTCGCAGCTGCCGTTGCCGCAGCCAGCGAGTGCCAGCTTAATGATCTCCTCACGCTCGGCACGCGTCGTGTCCTTGATGAGTTTGCTTTTTGCCATGGCATATCCTCGATTCGCTTGTGACCGTCGGCCGCGCATGTCTTGTAGATACCGGCGGGCTTTGCCCATCATAGGCTTTTGCGCGGGTAGAATGCATGGATAACTTGATGCTTACGGGCGACGGAAAGGAATCGTTGCATGGACCAGGATAAGACGACCGTAATGGGTGGCTACGGCTTCCCGCGGACGGGCAATGGCGCCGATGAGACCCGCGTCGTGCCGAATCCCGGCTACGCTGCCCCCGATACGACGCAGGTGTCGGCCGATCCCACGCGCGTTGTGAATTACGGAAACGCAGCGCAGGACCCGCATGGTGTCTCATCGCAGAACCCCTACGGCAACGCGGCGGTAGACCCTTATGATGACCTGCTGCAAAATCCCATTCCACAACCTCAGCAGACGACATATATGCCGCGCACGGCACAGCCGCGCTACGAGTCGCGTGACCGGTATGCGCGCGAGCCGTATCGTGAGTATCCCAAGTCCATCCCTCAGTATGGCGAGGACGAGGAGAAGAAGCCTTCGCGTTCGTCGAGCGTGATCAAGAAAATCCTGATCGTGCTGGCGATCTTCTTTGCCCTGTCGGTTGTGTTTGCCATCGTGTCGGGCATGCTCAACAAGCGGGGCGCCACGACTGATACCACAGCCGAGCAGACCGAGACTACCCAGTCCGGCACTGTCGACCTGAGCGATATCCCGGGTCAGTACTGGTCCAACGCCAAGAAGCTCCTCAAGTCGCGCGGGGCCGATCTTTCGAATGCCGTGATTCTGACCGACGACGGCTCGACGCCCGTTGTCGATGCCAATTGGGTCGTGACGTCTGCCTACTATAACGACAACGGTAACCTCGAGATTCAGCTCACGCGCAAGGGCAGCTCGTCGGGTAATGCGTCCGGCGACCAGGGCGGCGCGGACAGCTCGAGCTCCAACACGCTGGAGGACCTGAGCAACAAGGCGCAGGAGCTGGGGGATAAGGTCCAAGAGCTGGGCGGCACGGCTCAGAACCTCGGCGATACCGCACAGAACCTGGGCGATATGGCAACGAACGCCTGGGATGCCCTGCAAAACGGCATTTCGGGCGCGCAGGGGAACTAGCGGCCGAGCGGCTAGAGCCTTAGCAGCTCAAACAAAAACGGGGCGCAGGATCGCGTGACCGGGCGCGTAGGCGCGTTGGTCGGCGGTCCTGCGTCCCGTTTTGCTGTCGATCACAGCTGCTCGGCCGGCCGGTCGGGCGAGCTAAAGCCGGAGTCAAATGTGACGACGCACGAGACATCGGGCCGGCGCTCGTGCACGATGCGCGTGACGAGCTCCAGCAGCTCCTCGTCGGATATGTCAAAGCCGTCGGGACGCACCAGGTCAAACGAAACGAACCCGTCGTGCTCGTGCAGGTCGTGGATGGAGAGCGTGGGGTCGATTTGCGCTATGCCGCGCTTGATCCAGCCACGCAGGTCGTCGCCGGTGGTGGCGATGGGGTCGCAGTGTAGCGTGATGTCGATGCCCATCTGATGCTTGATGTCGTGTTCGATGGTGTCCAGGATCTCGTGATGTTCAAACGCATCGCCCTCGCCGGGCATTTCCACGTGTGCGCTGGCAAATTGCCGACCGGGGCCGTAGTCGTGCACCATCAGGTCGTGCGTGCCTAGGACCTGCGGATACGACATGATCTTGTCGCGGATTGCCTGGACGAGCTTGGGGTCGGGCGCTTGCCCCAACAGCGGGCTGATGGCGTCGCGCACCAGGCCCATGCCGCTGATGCAGATGAAGATGCCCACGCCCAGGCCTGCCCAGCCATCGAGGTCAAAGCCGGTCGTCTGCGAAATAAGCGCTGCGGCCAGGACCGAGGCCGAGGTAATGACGTCGTTTTTGGAATCCTGCGCCGTGGCGATAAGCGTCTCGGAATCGATGCGGTTGCCCAGCGTGCGGTTGAACGCCGCCATCCAAAACTTGACGAGCATGGACAGGATAAGGGCTGCCATGGAGAGCGCCGAATACGCGGTGGGGGAGGGCTTGATGATCTTGGTGACCGACTCCAGGATCAGGTTGATGCCGACGGCGCAAACGAGAACGGCGACAAACAAGCCGGCGAGGTACTCGTAGCGGCCGTGACCATAAGGGTGCCCCTCGTCGGCCGGGCGGCTGGCAAGGCGGAATCCGAGCAGGCTCACGATGTTGCTCGAGGCGTCGGAAAGGTTGTTGAAGGCGTCGGCGATAAGCGAGACGGAGCCCGCGAGCAGACCGGCTATGCCCTTGGCCAGGCACAGTGTGATGTTGAGGCCAATGCAGATGAGGCAGGCGCAGTG
>URWQ01000150.1 GCA_900551635.1 uncultured Collinsella sp.
CCCGACTTCTGGGGCCGGGGGGCCCCGGCGGGGAGCCGGCGAGGGTGCCGGCAGGCGACCGAAGCCGGTGCGGATTTGTGCAGCAAATACGCAGACGTCCCACCGCCCCGCGCTTCAGAAAGTCAGCTAATTTAGGACGGGCTAAAAAGACCGCTTCGGTCCCTTAGAAGTTGCGGTGGAATAGTTCCTGTTTTGGCCGTTTACCAGCCCATTTAGGAACTATTTCACCGCAACTTATTTAGAGGGTACTGAGCTCTGGGGTCCAGGCGATGGTGGGGGTTGCACCGTCGAGAGTCTCGTTGATGGTGGCGGCCATGCCAGCGAGTAGGCTGTTCTCGCTTACGGTGAGCGTCTTGTAGCCGCCGGCTCGCATGAGCTCGCGGATCACCACGGCGCCAGCCAGAATCACGCCCGCGCGCTTGGGCTGCACGCCCGGCAGCGCAGCGATACCCTCCACACCCAGCGTAGACATACGATCGATGGCGGCCGAGATCTGCTCCAGCGAAAGCTCGCGCAGGTGCACAAAGTTCGAGTCGTACGGCTCCAATTCGTGGACCAGCGCCACGAGCGTGGTGACGGTACCGCCCACCGCAACGAGGCGCTCGGCGCGCGCAAAGTCGCTGGGCAGGCCCTCAAAATAGGCGGAGAACTGCTCGCCCGCCCACGCGGCGGCAGCCGCAAGCTCGCCGTCCGTGGGCGGCAACGCGGAGAAGAAGCGCTCCGTCACGCGACGGCAACCGATGTCCAGTGAGCGCGTTCCCTCCAGCGCAAAGACCCCGCGCTCAGGCGCATAGACGCCCGTCGCGAGCTCCGTGGAGCCGCCGCCCGAATCGGCGACGATGATGCGCTCGCCAGCAAAGTCGTGTGCCACGCCAAAAAACGTCAGGCGCGCCTCGACCTCGCCCGGAATCACCTGCGGTTCGAGCCCCAGCTCGCGCAGGCCGTCCAGCAGCAGCACGGCGTTGGATGCATCGCGCGCGGCGCTCGTGCACGTGGTGCAGATGCACGCGGCCCCAAAGGCACGGGCTTCGTCCACAAACATGCGGCACGCAGCGAGCACGCGCTCAACGGCCGCCTCGCAAAAGCGCCCCGTCGCGTCCACGCCCTCGCCCAAGTCGGTAATCTCGGTATGCTTGGACGATTCCACAATCGCTCCGCCCTCGACCTGGGCCAACACCAGTCGCGACGACACCGTTCCCAGGTCGATCGCGGCTACCTTATAGCGTTTGCAATTTGTCATTGCGGGCTCCCCTCCGGGCGCTATTTGCCGTTGGACACGACCGTCTGGCCCTCGACGCCGTTAAACCCAAACAGCATGTCGAGCGCTTGGATGTACCACGGCGCGTCCTTACCGACTTCTTCGATTTCCTTGGCAACTTCGCTGGCCTTCTTGGCGTTCGACGACTTCTGGCTCGACGAGGCATCCGAATCGCCGTCCAGGCCCTGCACTTCAATCCTCTTCTCGCCGGGCATCACCAAGCCCAGGTCCTCGGATGCCGCATCCTTGATACCCTCCTCCGAGAGCAGCTTGTCGACGCTTTTTTGCAGCCCATCATTGTATTGCTGGCGAATCTCGACCTGCTTGGCCAAGATATCGCTCGAACGCTTTGCCACGTACAGGTCGCGCACGGGGAAATACAGGCTCACGAGCACCAGGGCAACGACGATGCCGATGAATAGCCCTCGCTGAGGACCGTGGGTAAAGTCGTAGATCGCCTTGACCACCGCGTTGTCGTTGGCGTAGTGCATAAAGTCCGAGCCCGAAAAACGGTTCGAGGGCCTACTCGGCTTTTCATGCGTTTGAGCCGAGGAACGCTGAGCATGCTCCGAGTGCGCCGGGCGCACCGAACGTAGCGGGCGGTCCGTCGACGTATTCACTTGAGCACGGGAGTGTGAGGCACTTGTCGGTCGCTGCGTGGAGCAGTCGGCGCAGGCGTAGGTGGACCCACCGAGCTGCACCGTGCGCGCACGGCGAGGCGACGGCTCACGCGAACCGGCGGAATAGTACCTGTTGTCGTAAATCTGATCCATGTGCGCCTTGTGCGGTTGAGGTTTGTTTGCGCTAAGTATTCTAGTTATAGCACGAGCGCCCGCACCGCCTTCGCCAGCCTTTGCTCGACATAAAAAAGGCGCTGAGCTATATGGCCCAGCGCCCAATGGCGGCCATCAGAAGTGGAACGGAGCCGAGTCAACCCCGCTCCCCGCGCGCACCACTTGTTTAGCGAATGTTGTAGAACGCGGCCTTGCCGGCGTAGCGCGCGCTGCCCTCGAGCTCGTCCTCGATGCGGATGAGCTGGTTGTACTTGGCGATACGGTCGCTGCGGCACGGGGCGCCCGACTTGATCTGGCCGGCGTTGACGCCCACGACCAGGTCGGCGATCGTGGAGTCCTCGGTCTCGCCGGAGCGGTGGCTCACGATGCAAGCGTAACCGGCCTCCTTGGCGGTCTCGATGGCCTCGAGCGACTCGGTGAGCGTGCCGATCTGGTTGACCTTGACCAGGATCGCGTTGGCGGCACCCAGCTCGATGCCCTTCTTGAGGCGCTCGGTGTTGGTGACGAACAGGTCGTCGCCCACCAGCTGCACCTTGTTGCCAATGCGGCGGGTAAGCTCGACCCAGCCGCCCCAGTCCTCCTCGGCCATGCCGTCCTCGATGGAGATGATGGGATAGGTGTCGACGAGTTTCTCCCAGTAATCGACCATCTGGGCGCTCGTGTACTCCACGCCCTCGCCCTTGAGCTCGTACATACCGGTCTCGGCGTTGTAGAACTCGGTGGACGCCGGATCCATGGCGTACATGAAGTCGACGCCGGGCTTAAAGCCAGCCTTCTCGACGGCCTTAGTAATGTACTCGAACGGCTCGGCATTGGTCTTGAGGTTGGGCGCAAAGCCGCCCTCGTCGCCCACGCCGCCGCCAAGGCCCGCATCATGCAGCACCTTCTTCAGGGTGTGGTAGATCTCGGCGCACCAGCGCAGAGCCTCGGCGAAGGTGGGGGCGCCCACGGGCATGATCATGAACTCCTGGAAGTCCACGTTGTTGTCGGCATGCACGCCGCCGTTCAGGATGTTCATCATGGGCGTCGGCAGAAGATGCGCGTTCGCACCGCCCACGTACTTGTACAGCGGCAGCTCGGTGGCCTCCGCGGCAGCCTTGGCCACGGCCAAAGAAGCGCCCAGGATGGCGTTGGCACCGAACACGCCCTTGTTCTCCGTGCCGTCGGCCTCGATCATGGCGGCGTCCACCATGCGCTGATCCTCGGCCTCGAGGCCGATGAGCACGTCGGCGATCTCGTTGTTCACATGGGCCACGGCATCCAGCGTGCCCTTACCCAGATAGCGGCTCTTGTCGCAGTCGCGCAGCTCCACGGCCTCGAAAGCGCCCGTGGAAGCGCCCGAGGGAACCGCCGCGCGGCCGAAGGCGCCGTCTTCCAGCACGACTTCCACTTCGACGGTGGGGTTGCCGCGAGAATCGAGAACCTCGCGCCCGTACACATCGATGATGACGCTCATGTAGTGCCTCCTTGAAGGTTGGTTGATGCTTCTAATCAGCGTTCACCATCATAGCACGAACGACGCAAGCGCAAGCGCCCCGCGCGGGTTCATTCCGCACGGGGCGCATAAAACAGGGGTCGCTGCCGGGCCCAATCGGGCACCGCAACCAACAAGGACGACGGCTCTCGCCCTCAGACAGAGCCCCAATAACGGCGCAGAGGCGGGTTAATGGATGCCCGGCCACACGGCACCCGTGGCGGGCACGGGCACATCGCGGTTCTCATCGGTGGTCGGAATGACGCCGAACTCCTTCAGAAGGCCGTAGATGTCGGTATGCTCGATCTCCTTCAGGCCGCGCGACAGCAGAAGCTTCTCCAGCACGTTCATGTTCATGTCTGTTGCCGGCTTGCCGTCGCGCAGAAGCACCGTCGCGTTCAGCAGCACGCGCAGGTCGAACACGCTGCCCCACACCTCAGGCACGCCGCGGTCGATGTCGAGCAGCGTATATACCGCCTCCATGCCAGTGCGCATGGAGTACTCAGTGGTGAAAATAGTGTCGCGCGGCGTCTCGGCGAACTGCCCAATGAAGGCGAAGTTCACGGCGCCCTCAGGCACGACGAGCGGACGGTCGCCATCGGCGCGGGGCATGAAGAAGGCCGTGATGTAGGGCATCATGCAGGGCACCGTGTTCGCGGAATGCTCGGCCAGCTCCTCGATTTGCTCCTCGGGCACGCCCAGGTGGTACAGCCACTCCTCGCAGATTTCCTTGCCGGTGCAATCGCGCATGGGCTTCTTCACGTAGTCGCCGGGCACGTCGGTGAACAGGCCGTAGAGCCACACGCACACCTGCCCC
>URWQ01000151.1 GCA_900551635.1 uncultured Collinsella sp.
GCCACCCCCAACCCCCCTGGCTCCGCCCCGACAACCCCGCCGGCGCTCCTGTCACGGGTAAGCTCCCGACCGAGCCCGCACCCCGAGCGCCCGAGCGCTCGGCTGCCCCCAAGGCTCAGCCTGTCGCGCAGCCCGCGCCGTGGGAATCCGAGCAGGTGCCCTACGACGACGCTATGGTCGGCGGCTTTGCCGGCGATGCGAGCGGGGACGATCTGCCTCCGTTCGACGTGCCGGGTGCGGCGTCCGCGCCCAAGTCCGCTGCAACTGCCCCCAAAGAGGAGGACGCTCCTGCAGCTCCCTGGGAGTCCAACCCCGGTGCCGGCAGCCCCTTCGGCCACCAGGGCGCAGCCCCGAGTATCCCGCAGACCGAGGACGAGGCCAAAGACCTCATCCGCAGCGTCTTCGGTCAGGCCACCATCTTCAAACCGGTGGAGTAGCTGTACGGGCGGGTATACTGCTCAAGAAGAGAACCCTTTGAACGGAGCGAGCTTATGATGTGGGAATATGTCCGCCTTGAGGACGATACGCAGGTTTCGTATTCCGAAGTCCGGGAGGACAACACGGTGAAGGTTGTTGTGGAGCGCCCGCGCGATTGGGGTTTTGACACGGCGGAGTGTATCTTGCCGGCATTCAATTGGGTGTCACACGAGGGCTTTAGCGAAGCGGACCTCCAAGAACTCGATGATTTCGTGCGTAACAATGCCCCGCTCATCCTGCGTTTTGCCTACGAAGGCGGACGAGTCTATGCCTAATGCCTAGTCTGTTTCGACTTGGCCATATATCACTTTCTTTTGTCCGGGCGCATCTGTATTTCGGACATGTGTAGTGTGGTGCCGCTTATATCGCATTCGAGCAGACAGGTACGCGACGGTCGTCCTAGGGTGCTGAGGTCGACACGATACGTCGCACGACTGTCTGTGTACTCGACTTGCATGTCGTTGGCAACTGCTCCGATTGTCAAAAAAGAGCCTGGCTCGGCATCAACAATCTTGGAATCTTTTATCTTGACCTTGAGCTCTTGGTAAAGGGACGGGCTGTTGTAGTAAACGGTCCGGGTCCCGTCGGTGCACTCATCGGTCGTCTCCCATTTGACGACGGGCTGGTCCGAGCTGGCTATCAGCAGTTCTGCTCCAAAAGCTATGGCATGGGTGATGACAACCAGCAATGTCCAGCCGACAAAGAGATAGAGAACCAAATATGCAACGGGGTGTTTTGAGCGGATGTTTTGGAGCACGTCGGGGGCATTCATGGGGCACCTCCAAATTGCTATCCATGGCAATCAAATTATACCCTGCCGCCATGTGCGCCGCCTCGAGTAGTGGCTCGGCATTTAGTCATTTAGTGGGACGCATAAAATGTCCGATTCCGGCTCTACAGGATTTAGCTTTCAATATTATGCAGATGCAAATTATTCAACTTTGCATAATTTTTGGGTGCGGCTTGCACTCCAGGACATGTATATCGACTGAGGTAGCGTGTCCGCCCCGTTCGCTGGCCTCGCGCCGTGGTACGATTTTTGAGTTTGAAAGTCCCGCCGTGCTCCGGCTGCCCTTGCAGCTCGGCGTGCGGCCGCACGTAAAGGAGCCATCATGGCCGGTATGAACATGCAGCAGATGATGAAGCAGGCTCGCAAGATGCAGGAGCAGCTTGCCGCCGCGCAGGAGAACCTCAAGTCCCAGACCGTCGACGCCTCTGCCGGCGGCGGCATGGTCAAGGTGACCGTTAACGGCGAGATGGAGCTCGTCAGCCTCACCATCGATCCCGATGCGCTTGATCCCGAGGACGTCGATATGCTGCAGGACATGATCATGGCTGCCGTCAACGAGGCCGTCCGCGGCGTCAACGAGCTCGCCAACAAGCAGATGGGCGCCATCACCGGCGGCCTCAACATCCCGGGCATGCCGTTCTAAGACACACATATAAATGAGTGCAAATCACAGTCTGCAAAAACTGCTCGATGAACTGGGCCGTCTGCCGGGCATTGGTCCCAAGTCGGCCCAGCGCATCGCCTATTACCTGCTCGAGGCCGATGCCGAGGAGGCCCGCCGCCTGGCCGAGGCCATCCTGGAGGTCAAGCAGGAGGTCCACTTTTGCAGCCGCTGCTTTAACTACGCCACGGCCGACGAGTGCTCCATCTGCCAGGACCCGATGCGCGATACCACTCGCATTTGCGTTGTGGGCGAGCCGCGCGACGTCCAGGCGATCGAGCGCACGGGCAGCTACCACGGTCTCTACCACGTATTGGGCGGCGTGATCAGTCCCATGGACAAGATTGGTCCCGAGCAGTTGCACATCCGCGAGCTGCTGGCGCGTCTGGGCCACGAGGATATCCATGAGGTCATCATCGCCACCAACCCCAACATCGAGGGCGAGACCACGGCGAGCTACCTGGCCCGCACTATCAAGCCGTTGGGCGTCGAGGTGTCGCGTCTGGCAAGCGGCCTTCCCGTGGGCGGCGACCTGGAGTATGCCGACGAGCTTACGCTTGGCCGCGCCATCGAGGCCCGTCGCGCGATTTAGGTGGCGAGCCTGCTCCTGCCGTATGTTTTCCTCGCGACGCACGGGGTAGTCATAATTTCCCTGTGCGACTGTAAGTTTGTTGTGCAACAAAGATGCTTTGTATCCGCTTATCGCATGGATGCTTCCACTCGCATCCTTAATTTGCTCATTCGTTGCGCAACCTTTTGGGTTCGCTGATACACTCAAATATGGATTCGAATGAATGCGCCGCTCCCGAGCGGCGTGTTTTTGTTGGAGGAGAACGCATGCGGCCCGGTGGCACTCAGACAAAGCGCGGCGCCGCGGTGCGCATGCGATGCCGACTGGGCTTGGCTCCGCGGGCGTACGCACTGCTATCGTGCTCGTTGGTGCTGGTCATAGCTGGCGTTTCTGCCTATGGTATGACCGTGCCGTCCATGATACAGGCGCATGCCGCACGCGAACCGCGCGTGGGGCATGAGGTCAAAAGTGATCTGGGCACCACGACTGGATATGCTTGGGCAAGTGTGGTCGGGCATATTGTGTTTGGCACCGACGATGCGGACGGCGCCGAGGTCCCGGACAACGAAGTCACGCTTGCCAATGGCAAAACCATCGTGCTCACCAATACCAAGATCATCGATCGGTTGTCCAACAATAGCGTGGCGGCAACGGTGAATAAGGTCGAGCAGCAGAAGGAGCAGGACGCCCAACAGACAGGCAAGCCCGGTAGCTCGGATACTTCTGGCTCCGGCTCGGATTCATCGAGTTCGGGCGGCGGCTCTGGGGCGGGTTCCTCTACCGGAGGGCCTGGAAACGGCGGCTCGACGGGCGGCAAAACTGACAACGATGCAAACTCCGGTGGCCTTTCCGCTGCTGAGGAAGAGAGCATTCACAGTTGGCTTGTGACCAAGTACAACATGCTCGACAGTTACGTTTCTCGTGCCAATGACGTGGTCTCGACCTATAACTCTACGGGAGATCCCAGGCCGTGCGACAGCCTGGTCGGGGAGATGTTTGTCATTCGAGCCGAGTTCGGTCGTCAGACATTCTCGCCCCGGTCAAAGTGGTATCAGCAGTATGCCAATCTGTGGGGCTGTTATACCAACCTATGTCAATGGGTCGGCCATTACGGCGATGATGACGTCGCGCTCGGTAACTTCAACAATAACGTGGCGGCGCTTGCCCTATGATGACCGATCTTGCATCCACCGTACCGCAATCGCTCGGTCGCGATCCGATGGTCGGCCTGCGCCTGGCGCGTGTCGACGGGTTTGAGCCGGCCATTGCGCTCGGTCAGGACGAACTGCCTGCCTATCTGCGTCGTTTTACGATGCTGTTTGCCGACGATGCCACCATGCGCCGTGGCGGTATCGGCCGCGTGACGCGTGCCGTCAACGCCCAAGGCGAGGCCGTGGCACTCAAGCAGCTCATCTTGCCGACGCGCGATGAGTTTGATGACGATGCCGCTCACGAGGCGCTGGTCGCCAAGTTCAAGGCAGCGTTTCGCGAGGAATACGAATGCCATCGCGCCCTTTCGGGCCTTAAGGGCTTTCCCCGCCTCTATGGCTGGGGCGAGGCCGACGGTGTGCCTGCAATTGTCATGGAATGGGTCGAGGGCGAGACGCTTGCCCGCTTGCGTTCGCGACTTGCCGTGGACGATGCCGGACGCCTGTCGCCGCTTGTGGCGGCGCGTCTGGGTCGCGACCTGTTCGATCTGCTCTGCCGTATGAGCCTGGTGGGCGAGGGCTTTGTCCATCGCGATATCTCGCCCGCTAATATTATGGTGCGCACGGCGCGTCTACCGCTTGACCGGCAGCTTGCCGAGGGCACCTTTGACCTGTGCCTGATCGACTTTGGCTC
>URWQ01000152.1 GCA_900551635.1 uncultured Collinsella sp.
CCCCCAGCCACATCAGCACCGTGATCAGACAGCCGTACACCACCGAGATCGTCATGGCGTCTTTGAGCACCTGACGTGCACGGTCGCCCTTGCCCGCGCCGGCGTTTTGCGCCGTGAGTGCACTGACGGTGGCGCCCATGGAGCTCGGCACAATGAACAAAAAGCTGATCATCTTTTCGACCAGGCCCACGGCGGCGGCGTCGACGAGCCCTCGATGGTTGGCGATGACGGTGATAAACATAAACGCCACCTGGATGCAGCCGTCCTGCACGGCCACAGGAACGCCGATCTTAAGAATGCTGCCGAGCACCTCGGGCTGGGGGCGCAGGTCGCCGCGCTTAACGTGGATGTTCGTGCGGCGGCTCTTGAGCCACACGAGCGCGAGGGCAACGCTGGCCGTCTGGGCGGTCACTGTGCCGAGCGCCGCACCCACGGGGCCGAGCCCCATGTGGCCGATAAACAGAAAATCGAGCGCGATGTTGATAATACACGCCACGCCGATCACGTACATAGGCGAGCGCGAATCGCCCAGCCCGCGAAAGATGGCCGAAAGAATGTTGTACGCGGCGATAAACGGAATACCGACAAAGCAAATGCGCAGGTAGGCGGCGGTTCCTTCGACTGCCTCGGCCGGCGTGCCAATGAGCGTCACGATTTGCGGGCACAGCGCAAGCAGGACAGCGGCCAGCACCACCGAGACACCCATAAAGAGCGTGATGGTATTGCCGATGGCGGTCTCGGCGCGGTCAAACCGGCGCGAACCCACGGCATGGCCGACGATGACCGTCGTGCCCATGGCCAGGCCCACGAGCGTCACGGTAATGATATAGAGCGTCTGCGCGCCATTGCCCACGGCGGTGATGCCGGCGGCGCCGCTAAACTGCCCCATCATGTACAGGTCGGCCATACCGTAGAGCATCTGCAAAAAGTACGAGAGCATATAGGGCAGGGCAAAGACCGCGATGGTCTTAAGGACATTGCCGCGTGTGAGGTCGTGTTCCATGGGCGAGGCACTTTCTGGCTTGGTTCGTTTAGCTACCAGTGTAGTGAAAACCCTACAACGATTGTAGAGTCAAGGTTTATGTTGGCAGTGGGGCGAAATAAGTCGCGCGCACCATTATTCCGAGTGAATATGGACACACGTCACGAGAACTCGCCGCCGGCGCTAACCTTGCAGAAAACGATTTCGGAATACTTGACACCATTATTCGGCGCGCAATAATACGTGCGTTTGCGAACAACGTTTGATGGGGGTTGAACCTGCGTGCGCAATCTCAAAATACTGTTTTCCTATCTAGGGACATACCGTCGCGATGCCATCCTCGGCGTGTTCTTTGTGTCGGTCGAGACGGTGCTCGAGCTGTTTATCCCGGTCATCATGGCCAACATCATCGATGTGGGCGTGCCTGCGTGTGATATCAACTACATGCTGCTACAGGGTGCGTACATGTTGGTGTGCGCTGCGCTTTCGCTGGTACTGGGCTTGGGTTATGCCCGCACGTCCGCCCGCGTTGCCTCGGGCCTAGGCGCCAACCTGCGCGAGGCCGAGTACAAAAAGATTCAAACGCTCGCCTTTGGCAACCTGGACAACTACGACGCCAGCTCGCTCGTCACCCGCATGACCACGGACATCACCGTTATCCAAAATGCTGTGGGCAACGGCTTTCGCCCTATGGTGCGCGGCCCGGTGACGCTTATCGTCGGCCTTATCTACGCGCTGATGCTGTCGCGCCCGCTCGCCACCGTCTTTGCGATCATCTTGCCCGTGCTGGCAATCGTACTGGGCGTCATCACCTATCGCGTCAGTCCGCTCTACCGCCAACTCCAGACCTCGATGGACCACCTCAACGGCGTGGTACAGGAAGACCTCACCGCCGTGCGTGCCGTCAAGGCCTACGTTCGTACCGAGCACGAGGAGGCCAAGTTCGACGCAGTCAATACCGAGCTTGCGCGCACTGCGACAAAGACCTTTGGCAGCGCGGTGCTCAACCTGCCGGTGTTTCAGCTGTCGATGTACGTGGCTGCGCTCTCCATCCTGTGGATTGGCGGCCACATGATTCTCGCCGGCAAGCTGGGCGTGGGCTCGCTCACGGGCTTTATGAGCTACGTGCTGCTGATCATGAATTCGCTCATGATGATTTCCAACGTGTTTTTGCTGCTCACGCGCGCTCTTACGAGTGTGGGCCGTATCGCAGAGGTGCTCGATGAGGAGCCCTTTATCGCCAACCCCGCGGGAGACCTCGCGATTGCGGCGCCAGCGGACGGCAGTATCGAGTTTCGCGACGTTTCCTTTAAATACCGCGCGGATGCAGCCGAGGATGTGCTCCAGCATATCGACCTTCGCATCGAGAGCGGCTCGACGGTGGGCATCCTCGGCGGCACGGGCTCGGGCAAGAGCTCGCTTGTGCAGCTGATTGCGCGCCTGTACGACGCCACCGAAGGCGCCGTGCTTGTGGGCGGACACGACGTGCGCGACTACGACCTCGCCGCCTTGCGCGACGCTGTGGGCATTGTGCTGCAAAAGAATGTGCTGTTTACGGGTACCGTGCGCGAGAACCTGCAGTGGGGCAATCCGCAGGCGTCGGACGATGAGCTCCTCGCGGCTTGCCGCGCGGCGTGCGTGGACGAGTTCCTTGATCGCATCGGCGGGCTGGGAGGGGGGGTGGGGCACAGGGTCGTGCGTGCGGGACGGCGAGTTGGGCCAAGGCGGCGCCGGTGTCTCGGGTGGCCAGAAGCAACGCCTGTGCATCGCGCGCACGCTGCTCAAGCATCCGCGCGTGCTCATTTTTGATGACTCCACCAGCGCGGTCGATATGGCGACCGACGCTAAGATTCGCGAGCACATCGCCCGGATTTCCGATACGACCGTGCTCATCATCGCCCAGCGCATCGCGAGTGTCATGGATGCCGATTGCATTGTGGTGTTGGACGACGGTCGTGTCCACGGCGTGGGCACGCACGAGGAGCTGCTGGCGGGCGACAACATATACCAGGAGATTTATGCCTCGCAGATGGAGTTTGCGAGGAACGCGGACGCCGGCGACGGCAGCGACGATGGTTGCGCGAATGATCCGTTTTCCTCCGTCGCATGCGGATCGCCCTTGGAAGGGGGTGAGCGTCATGCCTAAGACCGCAGCCCAAGCACGCCCGGCCGACCTCAAGCGCGCTGTGCGCCGCTTGCTCTCCTACATGGGGCATGCCAAGTTCTCGTTGCTCGCGGTGGGCGTGCTCGCCTCCGTCGCCGCCATCGCGAGCCTCGTCGGCACCTACATGGTGCGTCCCATCGTTAACGGTTTGGCCACGGGCGGGGAGGAACTGCTTACCAAGCAGGTCATCCTGACGGCGATCATCTACGCCGCGGGCGTACTCTCGGCCCTGGGCTACTCTCAGATTATGGTGCGCGCGGCCCAACGCGTGGTGTCCGATATTCGCCGCGACCTGTTCGCGCACATCCAGACGCTGCCGCTCAGTTATTTTGACAGCACGCGCTCGGGCGACATCATGAGCTTTTTCGCCAACGACGTCGACACTGTCTCCGAGGCGCTCAACAACAGCTTTGCCAACGTGATTCAGGCCGCCATTCAGGTTGTGGGCACCACGGCTATGCTCATCATCCTTAACTGGCAGCTCACGATTATCACACTCGTGTGCGATGCGGCCATTGTGCTGTATGCGCGCTACTCAGGCGCGCGCTCTAAGCGTTTCTTTGCTGCCCAGCAGGCATCGCTTGGCGACCTGGACGGATATATCGAAGAGATGGTCTCGGGTCAAAAGGTCATCAAGGTCTTTAACCGTGAGGCGGCGAATGTCGCCGGCTTTGCCTGCCGCAACGACGAGCTTCGCCGCACCGGCACCGCCGCCGTGAGCTATGCCAACTCCATGGTGCCCATGACTGTTGTGATTGGCTACGTCAACTATGCCATCGTCGCCGTGGCGGGCGGCATGCTCTGCATCAAGGGGCTCGCCGACGTAGGTGCGCTCGCGAGCTACCTGGTCTTTGTGCGCCAGGCCGCCATGCCCATCAACCAGTTTACGCAGCTCGGCAACTTCTTGCTCAACGCGTTGGCCGGTGCCGAGCGCCTGTTTGCCGCCATGGACCTTGAGCCCGAGGTGGACGAGGGCGTCGTCACGCTCGTGGGCGCGCACAAGGACGCCAACGGCGCCATCACCGGCATCTCCGTGGTCAGCCACTCCGAGACCTCCGGCATCGGCACGAAGGTCGTCGGCAACGAGCCCAACGCCGCCGGTGAGCCCGTTCTGGATCAGTTCATCGGCATGAGCGGCTCGGGCTCTCTCGTGGTCGGCAAGAATGTCATCGCCG
>URWQ01000153.1 GCA_900551635.1 uncultured Collinsella sp.
AGTCGTTCTTTACGGCTGGCGAGATGGAGGTCAAGGCTTGGACGGTTCGTCAGGGCGCGACCGCACCGCAGGCCGCCGGTGTCATCCACACCGACTTTGAGCGCGGCTTTATTAAGGCCGAGGTCATTGGCTACGACGACTACATCGAGCTCGGTGGCGAGCAGGGCGCCAAGGCTGCCGGCAAGCTGCGTATTGAGGGCAAGGACTATGTCATGGCCGACGGCGACGTCGTACACTTCCGCTTTAACGTGTAAGGACGACGCATATGTTTAAATATGGCAAAAAGGCTGGCTACATGGGTATTGCGCTGCTCGTACTTGCAGTGCTTCCGCTGGTGGTTGCAGCGTGTGTTATCCCCAACATTGGTTCCGAGGTGGCAACGAAGTTTAACGCAGCCGGCGAGGTGACGCGCTGGGGTAAGAGCTACGAGCTGCTGGCACTGCCGGTGCTCAACCTGCTGCTGAGCGTGGCGACGTACTTTACGGCGGGACGCCAGGCAAAGAACAACGAGGACTCCGCTGTGATGGCACGCCTTGCGTGCGAGCGCTACCTGCGCAACGGTTGCATCACGGGTGTGTTCCTCAATGTGATCAACGTCTACTTTATGTATTCGGCGATTACTGGAACGGGCTTTGGCTTTGGTTTCTAGCTTGTCCTTTTAGGCAACGAGCCTGCACGCATATTCAATGGCTGCTGCGAGGCCGCCGCTTGATCGTGGTTTAAAGACCATGTCGGCGGCGGCCTCGTTTTCCTAACCGGCACCGCGAAGGCAGAGCGCGACGCCGGCTTCCAAAAGGAGCGACAGGCCGCGTTGGCTGGTTACGATTACGGCAGCCTGATTGAGCGAGCAGCTGTGCGCTTGGCATTGGATGGCAAGTTCACCTTGCGCCGGGCAAGGGACCAGAACGGCGGCGACGCGACTTGATAGCAATGCAAATGCTGTGCGCTCATCGGGCGAAAGACATTCTGCTTCAACGACGACGAGCTTGGGCGGTGCGCTGTTTGTACGAAGCGTGGCTCGGTACGTGCGGACCGAAGAACCCGACATAGAAAACTCCTGTGTATTCGGCAAAACGTAAACTATAGTTTACGTTTATGTTCGGCTCCATTTCAAACTCGGCTGCATGGACGAACGTGCGAAACAGATTCTTGGCAGGCGGGTCGAAGAGACACGCAGAGACCTTGGTATCTCCAAGGTTGATTTTTGTGTGGCGACAGGAATCAGCCGACCCTACCTCGACCGAATCGAAGATGGGACGGCAAACTTCACGCTCAAGGTTCTATTTAAGATCGCGCCCGCACTCGGCATGACGGTGTCAGAGCTTCTCGAGGGTATCGAATAGGGGATACTCGTCGACAACTGAATTACGCCATCGGGATGCGGTCGTGGTTGACTTGGCTGTAGAACAGGCGCTGAATCTCGGCCGCATCACGTGACTGGCCGAGTGCCCACATGGTCTTGGCCACGAGCGTCTCGGTGGTCATGTCGTCGCCGCGCAAAATACCCGGATGATCGGCGTAGGCACGGCCGACCTCATAAACACCCAAGTCGAGGCCCTCCTCGGGGACCTGCGTGGTCATAACGACAGTACGGCCCGAATCGACCCAGCGGAAAATCGTCTCCTGGAATGACTCGCCGGACTCGCCAAACTCGGGAATACCGCCAATGCCAAAGGTCTCAAGAATTACAGCATCGTAGCTATCGGCAAGGGCGTCTAGGATGCCCGGGTTTACGCCGGGCGTAAGCTTGAGTACAAATACGCGCGGATCGATGCTGTCGTAGAAACGCACCGGGTTTTCGCCCTGATGCGTGCCGTGAAGCCCGTTGCGCACGATGCGGTCGTTGCGGATATAGGCGATGGGCGGATAGTTGACGCTAATGAACGCGTTAAAGCTCATGGTGCGCTGCTTGCGGGCGCGAGTGCCGGCAATGGCGACACCGCCAAACACGATCGAGACGTCGTGCGAATGCTCGTCGAGCGCATAGAGCAGGCTCTGGTACAGATTGAGCTTGGCATCGGTAAAGGGGTTACCCATGGGCTTTTGCGAGCCGGTGAGTACGATGGGCTTGGGACTGTCCTGAATCAGATAGGAAAGCGCTGCCGCGGTGTAGCTCATGGTGTCGGTGCCGTGCAGGATCACAAAGCCGTCGTGATCGGCATAGCCTTCGACGATGACATCGCGGATGCGCATCCAGTCGCTCGGGCGCATATTGGTGCTGTCGATGTTCATGGGCTGCACGACGTCGAGCTCGCAGAGGCCCGAGATCTCGGGGACGCTCTGGGCGAGTTCCTCACCGGTCAGGGCGGGGGAGAGGCCGTTGCCGTCCTCGGTCGATGCGATGGTGCCGCCCGTGGCGATGAGAAGGATGCGCTTCATGCTGGTATTCCTATCGTATTTGCCGCCACAGAGGCGGAGTTGTTCGGCAGTATTGTGGCACAGGGCGTCCAATGTTCAAACGTATTACATCATCTGCAACGTTTGGTAACACTTCAATTGCCGTCAAATAGGGGCCCAGGTCGTGCGTTTGCCGTGCGCTGATGGCTGTGAGCGACGAGAAACCCCCATATAACGTGTACACTATGAAAGATATTTTCGTTCATTCACGCGGGTGGGCACCGGCTCCCCGCCAACAAGAGGGGGAAACCATGGATCAAAAGGCTTCCGCAAAGGTCCTCGTACTCGACTTTGGTGCGCAGTACGGTCAGCTCATTGCCCGTCGCGTCCGCGACCTCAACGTGTATTCCGAGATCGTTCCCTGTGACATCTCGGCCGACGAGATTCGCGAGATGAACGCCTCTGCGCTCATCCTTTCCGGCGGCCCGGCTTCCGTGTATGCCGAGGACGCTCCGTCCATCGACCCCGCCATCTTTGACCTAGGCCTTCCCGTCCTGGGCTTTTGCTACGGCCATCAGATCACGGCCGTGACGCTCGGCGGCAAGGTCGGCCACTCCGAGGTGGGCGAGTACGGCCGCGCCACCATCACGCGCACGGCAGGCGCCAAGCTCTTTAACTCCACGCCCATGGAGCAGACCGTGTGGATGAGCCACCGCGACGCCGTCTCCGAGGTGCCCGAGGGCTTTACCGTTACCGCCAGCACCGACGTATGCCCGGTTGCCGCCATGGAGTGCCCCGAGCGCAAGATTTTCACCACGCAGTTCCACCCCGAGGTCAAGCATTCCGAGTACGGTCAGCAGCTGCTGAGCAACTTCCTGTTTGAGATCTGCGGCCTGGAGCCCAACTGGAGCATGGACAACCTGGTCGAGACCATGACGGCCGAGTTCCGCGAGAAGGTCGGCAACGACCGCGTGATTCTGGCCCTGTCCGGCGGCGTCGACTCCTCCGTCGTGGCTGCGCTGGGCGCCCGCGCCGTGGGCAAGCAGATGACCTGCGTGTTCATCAACCACGGCCTGCTGCGCAAGGGCGAGCCCGAGCAGGTGGAGGAGGTCTTCACCAAGCAATTTGACGTCGACTTTATTCACGTTCACGCCGAGGATCGCTATGCCGAGCTTCTGGCCGGCGTGACCGAGCCCGAGGAGAAGCGCCGCATCATCGGTACGCAGTTCTGGAAAGAGTTCTTCGCCGTGGCGCAGCAGCTCGAGACCGATGGCAAGCCGGTCAAGTATCTGGCTCAGGGCACCATCTACCCCGACATCATCGAGTCCGGCGCTCGCAAGACGGGCGGCAAGACGGCCACCATCAAGAGCCATCACAACCTGATCCCGTTCCCCGAGGGCGTACACTTCGACCTCATTGAGCCGCTTGATCACTTCTTTAAGGACGAGGTCCGCGCGCTTGGTCTGGCACTGGGTCTGCCGGGTCACATCGTGTTCCGCCAGCCTTTCCCGGGCCCGGGTCTGGCCATCCGCATCATCGGCGCGGTCGACAAGGAGAAGCTCGAGATCCTCAAGAACGCCGACGCTATCGTGCGCGAGGAGCTCGATGCCTACAACCAGCGCCTGTTTGAGCAGACCGGTGAGCGCAACTCCGAGCACAGCTGCTGGCAGTATTTCGCGGTCCTGCCCGACATCAAGTCCGTCGGCGTTATGGGCGACGAGCGCACCTACCAGCGCCCGATTATCCTGCGCGCCGTCGAGTCCAGCGATGCCATGACCGCCGACTGGGCCAAGCTGCCCTACGACGTGCTGGCCCGCATCTCCGGCCGCATCGTTGCCGAGGTTCCCGGAGCCAACCGCGTGTGCTACGACATCACGTCTAAGCCGCCCGCGACCATCGAGTGGGAATAGTGATAGAACGTTTGTTCGTATTTTTCATACGGTTTCTAGC
>URWQ01000154.1 GCA_900551635.1 uncultured Collinsella sp.
AGGCGCTGCTATTTGGCGACGGCGGCGGTCTGTCGTTTGGCGCCCACTGCTTTAACATGGCCTTTGTGCTGCCGTTTGTCGCTGCTATCGTGTTTCGTGCGCTCAACAGCCGTCTGCACGACAAGAGCTGGGGCACCTCGGTTTCTGCCATCGTGAGCGGCTGGGTTGGCCTGTGCCTGGCGGCCCTGTGCGCGGCGGTCGAGTTCGGTATTCAGCCGATGCTCTTCACCAACGCTTCGGGCGCTCCGCTGTACTGCCCCTTCCCGCTGTCCGTGGCTATTCCGGCCATGTTGATCCCGCATATGCTGGTTGCCGGTGTGATCGAGGGCGTGGCGACGGCCGCCATCTACGGTTTCATTAAGAAGACGGCGCCGAGCATTATCGTCGGGCCCGAGGCCGTCGATGGCCAGCTTGCTGCCGAGGGCGCTGCTGCCAAGAAGACCTCGCTGGTCCCCACGCTCATTTTGGTCGCCGTGCTCGTGGTGGCCACGCCGCTGGGCTTGCTTGCCACCGGTGACGCCTGGGGTGAGTGGGACGCCGAGGGCGCCGCGACCGCCGTTCAGGAGGCTGGCGACGACAGCCTGCAGGCTTCGGTCGGCCTCGATACCCCGACCTTTGCCGACGCGCTGCCCACGGGTGATTACCTGCAGGCTTATTCCGAGGAGCAGGGTCTTGGCTTTGCCGGTCAGGCTGCCATGTATATCCTGTCCGGCGTGATTGGCGTGGCGGTGCTCACCATCGCATTCCGTCTGATCTCGCTGACGGTCAAGGAAAGCGGTGCTCATGGCAATAGCCGAGCTGCCTAGCTGGCTTGCGACCGAGCAGCGTTACGAGCCCGCGGGGGCTCGGCATCGTGTGATGCAAAAGAATGTCCTGCACCTGGCGAGCCTGCTTGAGCGGGTTCGCCTGGGTGGAGGCGCGCACGAGGGCGGGTCGATGGTCGACCGCGCCCTTTCTTGCGTTTCGGCTCCGGTGCGCCTGGTGGGGATGTTCGTCTGCGTCCTGTGCGTGTGCCTGACGCAGAGTCCGCTGTACCTGATGCTGATGGCGGCAATCGCGTTGGTGCTGGTCGCGGTGCGCCCCGCACGCGGGCTGCGTGCGACCTTTGTACCGGCGCTCGGCGCCACGGGGCTTGCCGTGGTTCTGGCACTGCCTGCCCTGCTGCTGGGCGCGTCTGCCACGGGCGCCATGCTCAAGATCGCGCTCAAGACGTTTATTAATGTGTCGCTGGTGCTGGGTGTTTCGTGGACGCTTACCTGGAGCCGCATGTCGGCGGCGCTTAAGATGTTGCACCTGTCCGACGAGGTTATCTTTACGTTTGATATGGCACTCAAGCATATCGAGGTGCTGGGACGCACGGCGCACGATCTGTGCGAATCGGTCATGCTGCGCAGCGTTGGCCGTACGCCTGAGGGATTTTCGCGTACCGATTCGATCGCGGGTATCATGGGCATGACCTTTATCAAGGCGATGGAATGCAGCCGCGCGATGGACGAGGCCATGCTCTGCCGCGGCTTTGCCGGTGCGTATCCGGCTCCCGCACGGAGCGGCTTTGGCTGGCGCGATGCCGTTTACGCGGCCGTTGTGGTGCTGCTCGCCGTATTGTGCGCGGCGCTGTAGCGCGGGCGGTCGATCCGTCGATGCGAATAGGAAAGGGCGACGTTTTGGCAAACGATACGAATGGCGCGATGGGTGCGAGCGGTGCTGGCGGCACCGAGATCACGCCGCTCATCGAATTTCGCGACGTGGTGTTTTCCTATGCGGGCCATACGGTGGTCGATGGCGTTTCGCTGCAGGTGGACCGTGGGGAGCTTGTTGCCCTGCTCGGTCCCAACGGCTGCGGTAAGACGACGATCATGCGCCTTATCAACGGCCTTGAACTTGTGGACGCGGGCACGTATCTGTTTGACGGGCATGCGGTCGATGCGGCATATCTCAAGGATTCCGCGGTTGCCCAGCGGTTCCATCAGCGCGTGGGCTTTGTGTTCCAGAATGCCGATGCGCAGCTCTTTTGCGCCACGGTCGGTGAGGAGGTCGCGTTTGGCCCCGCCCAGATGGGGCTGCCGGCAGACGAGCTCGAGCGCCGCGTGAGCGATGCCATGGAGCTGTTCCAGGTTGCCGACCTTGCCGACGCCTCTCCCTATCAGCTCTCGGGCGGACAAAAGAAGCGCGTTGCGCTGGCTGCCGTCGTGTCGATGAACCCCGATATCCTGGTACTCGACGAGCCTACCAACGGACTTGACGAGGACTCTTGCGACATCGTGGTCAACTTTCTACTGGCCTATGTTGCTGCCGGTAAGACGGTCTTGATGAGCACGCACCATCAGGATTTGGTACGACGCCTGGGTGCCCGCGCCATCTATATCGACCGATATCACCACGTGGTCGAGGCACCCGTGGCATCGTATGGAACCGAGAGCGGCGCTGCGGAATAGTTGCTGCGTAGAGCGTGCGTAGCCGCCCGCGTGGCTTTGCCGTGATGGTATAGTTATCCAGGTTTTTATGGGGGTGGCTATGCCAAGCTGGAACATTCATATCGCTCAAACGGAGCGTTTGCTGGAGCGCACCGGTGCGCTTGCCAATAGCGTGCGCGACCGCAATGCCTTTTTGTTTGGCTGCGTGGTTCCGGATATTTTCGTGGGCTATATGGTCCCTGGCATCGCCGATCCCATCCCGTACCGCATCACGCATTTTGCCAAGCCTGAGCCTATCCCTAAGCCGCGTGAGCATGAGTTTTGGGACACCTATGTGGCGCCGCTGCTCAAAGGGGCGCTTGTTGGTGCGCCAGCTGCCGCGACCTCGATTGCCGAGGAGCGCGAACGACTCAATCGGGTGCATTATCCCCAACGCTACAAGGACGCCGAGCCGGTTGCCGGTCCCGGTGCTAGCGAGCTTTCGCTCGCGCCCGAGGACGTGGCGCAGTCGCTGCTCGATCTGACGCTGGGCGTTTGGTCTCACCTTGTGGCCGATACCGTGTGGAATACTCGCGTGAACCAGTACCTGGAGGCGCACGGCGGCAGGCCGTGCGAGGAATTCCGCATTAAAAAGCAAGGCGACTTTGACTGGTTTGGTAAGACGCTCGGCATTGTTTCGATTCCGCGTGCGACCGATCGCCTGTATACCGCTGCGACGCGTTTTGGGCAGTATCCCATCCATAAAGAGTATGTGCTCAAGACCATCGGCGTCATGCACGAGATTGTACGCGAAAACCCCGGCGAGTCCGATCATCCGCCGTATCGCCTGCTAACCGAGGAGTTTTTCGATACAACGTTTACCGAGGTCATCGAGCTAACCGAGGCGGGATTTGCGGCTCGCGTCGAATCGTCCGATATGCCTGCGCTTCCCCTGATTGCTAGCTGCTAGCTGGCCAGCTTAACGGTGAACAGTTCATCCCAATTGACCAACAGCTCCCGTCGCAGGGCATCTTCGGCGGTGCGTTCCTGACTGGTCTTTGGGATGTAGGGGAGCCCCGCCTTTTTATGGATGAGCTCGGCTATGTGGTCGAAGCTCTTCTTCTCCTTGATCTGGTCATAGGTAATTTGGATGATGTCGTAGCCCATGCTTGTGAGTGCGGTGGCGCGCTCGGCATCGGAGAGGCTTGCGGCTTCGCTGTCATGGGCGGAGCGGCCTTGGCATTCCAAGATGACGCCCATGCTGTCGGTGGCGCTTTCGATGAGGATATCGGCGTAGCAGCAGGTTTTGTCATACAGCGAACGTGCGGCTTCACTGAGCGGGATGCGCGCGTTGTTGGCGATCTCGATGCCCTGCGGGACCTCCTTGCAGCCGGCCTTCTCCAGCTCGCGCAGGATGTCCGCCGTGCGGCCGGTGAGAATGATGTCCGCGCCGTATTTCTCGCGGGCGAGCAGCGCGCCGCGGACGGGAGCCTCGGGGGCGAAATCGCCGCCCATCGCGTCAATGATGATCTTCATGGTTTTCCTCCTTTCCCTAACTGTGTTATCTGTACTAATACATATAATACAGTTAATACAGTTATTTGTCAAGGGGTTTTTCAAAAATTTTTTTATTTTTTTCCAAAAAGGACGATAAACCGCTTAAGAACCGCATTTTCAGGCTCTTTAAAACCATGCGTGCCTTCTTATAAACATAGCGGAGTTTTAACAGCTTCATTCCGAACCGATACAGTTTACCAATGGCGTATTGGTTTTTTTGGATGTTTTTAGAAAGCCTAACCGCCCGTTTGCGAAGCAGGGAAAACTGCAAAAGAAAAATCAGCCGGTACCAAATTTGGGCCTCAGAATTGT
>URWQ01000155.1 GCA_900551635.1 uncultured Collinsella sp.
CAGAGGCAGCACAGCAGGTTGACGTTATGGTCGAGAAGGAAAACGATGCTCAGGAGAAGGTTCTTGAGATGAACATCGATGAGCTTGAGCTTTCGAGCTGGTTTACCGGTGAGTTCGATCACGGCGATGCCATTGTGACCATCAAGCCCGGACAGGGTGGTCTGGAGGCCCAGGACTGGACCTTCATGCTCTTTAAGATGTACATGAAGTACTGCCAGCGTCGCGGCTGGAAGGTCACCATCAACGACTGTCCCGCGGCCGAGGTCATCGGCATCGATCGCGCGACCTTTACCGTCGAGGGCAAGGACGCATTTGGCATGCTGCGCGCCGAGGCCGGCGTCCACCGTCTGGGGCGCATTAGCCCCACCGACGACAAGAAGCGCCGCCAGACCACGTTTGCCGGCGTCGAGGTCATCCCCGTGCTACCCGATGATATCGACATCGAAATCAGTCCCGATGACATCCGCGTGGACGTGTACCACGCGAGCGGCCCGGGCGGTCAGGGCGTCAACACCACCGACTCCGCCGTGCGCGTGACGCATTTCCCCAGCGGCATTGTGGTTACCTGCCAAAATGAGCGCAGCCAGATCCAGAACAAGGCCGCGTGCATGCAGATCCTCAAGGCTCGTCTGCACGAGATTGAGCTCGAGAAGCGCGCCGAGGCGCTCGATGAGATCCGCGGACCCAAGACCACGATTGGTTTTGGCAACCAGATCCGCAGCTACGTGCTCTACCCGTACCAGATGGTCAAGGACCTACGCACGGGCGTGGAGACCAGCAATGTCGAGGCCGTTCTTGACGATGGCGACCTGGACCCGTTTGTTATTGGCTACCATCGCTGGGCCACCGGCAACGCCGATGCAGAAGGCTCGGAGGTCTAAAACATCGGGCAGCTTCAAGCCGATGTTAAGCCCAACGGTTGGACGGGTTTGTATCCAGAATAAACCCTGCGCAGGGGTGGTTTTTGTCCGGCGAATCGGTAGAATCGAATACAAGAAGAAGTTCAAAGCGCATCCGTTTGGGTGCGCTTTTTTGAGGGAGGCAGCATGGCATATCGTCTGGACATCAAGCGCATTCTTTCGATGAACTTCTTTCACGACCTGCCCCAGATCATGTTGGGGTGCGCTCTGGCCGCCATCGCGACCGACCTGTTTTTGATTCCCAACGGTCTTGCCGCCGGTGGCGTTACGGGCCTTGCCACCATTATCCAGGCGGTCGGCGCGGCGCGCGGCCTATCGCTTCCCGTTGGTATTCAGACGATCGTGATGAACGCCTTGCTGCTGCTGGTCGTTATGCGCGAGGGCGGCATGTTCTACGTGGTGCAGACCGCGACGGGCTTTGTGCTGCTGGGCTTCTTTACCGATCTGTTCGCCCCGTTTGTAGCACCTCTGGCGGATGCGGACCTGATGCTCCCTGCCATGTGGGGCGGCATTATTACGGGCATCGGTTACGGCATGGTGTTGCGCGCCGGCGCCAACACCGGCGGCTCGGACACGATTGGCCAAATCATCTCGCGTAACACCTCGCTGCCGGTGGGCTCGACCGTCATGGCGATCGATGTTGCCGTATGCGCGCTGTCGGCTCCGGTCTTTTCAATCGAAAACGCACTATATGCAGGCCTTTCGATGGTCATTAGCGGCTACGTGATCGATGCCGTGGTCGATGGCGGCAACAAACGCCGTATGGTACTCATCATCTCGGACAAGTTCCCTGATATCGCTGCCGATATCATGTATGGCCTGGGTCGTGGTTGTACCAAGTTTAAGGCGACTGGCATGTATTCGGGTGCCGAGAAGCCGGTGATTATGGTCATCGTGAGCCGTCGAGAGCTCAATACCCTCAAGACGATCGTGCGCGAGCGCGATCCTCACGCCATTGTGACGGTCGCTGACGTTACGGAAGCCTTCGGCGAGGGATTCAAGGACATTAGCGCGTAGGGGCGACTGCGTTCCATCCAAAAGACGTTCACATTGATAAACCGTTTCATCAGCGGTTCTGCCTGCTAAATTGTTCAAATAATGATAAAAACTCTGGTAAAGCCATCAGTTTCCAGCATAATGAATGACGTACGTGCATTGCGGCTGTGTTGGGATTACCTTCGGTGCCGTGCGCATTTTGTCTAATGAGGATGAAAGGAAGGCACAATGAGCGACGAAGAGCTCAAAAAGGTTGCCAACGAGGTAAGGAAGGGCATCGTCACCGGAGTGCACGCTGCCAAGTCCGGCCATCCGGGCGGTTCGCTCGGCGCTGCCGACATCATGACCTATCTGTACTTTGAGGAAATGAACGTCGACCCGGCCGATCCCCGCAAGGCCGACCGCGATCGCTTTGTGCTCTCCAAGGGCCACTGTGCTCCGGGTCTGTACGCCGTGCTCGCCGAGCGCGGGTTCTTCCCCAAGGAGGACCTCGAGACGCTGCGTCATATCGGCAGCCACCTGCAGGGCCATCCCAACATGAACGACACCCCGGGCGTCGATATGTCCACCGGCTCGCTGGGCCAGGGCATCTCCGCTGCCGTGGGCATGGCGGTTGCCGCCAAGCACTGGGGTGATACTTACCGCACGTACGCCCTGCTGGGCGATGGCGAGAGCGAGGAGGGCCAGGTCTGGGAGGCCGCCATGTTTGCCGGCAACCAGCAGCTCGATAACCTCTGCGTGATCGTCGACCACAACGGCCTGCAGATCGACGGCCCCGTCGAGGAGGTCAACGACCCCATGCCGCTCGCCGACAAGTTCCGCGCCTTTAAGTTCCACGTGGTGGAGCTTGCCGACGGCAACGATTTCGACCAGATCCGCGCCGCCTTTGCCGAGGCCCGCGCCACCAAGGGTCAGCCGACCGCCATCATCGCCGAGACCATGAAGGGCAAGGGCGTTTCCTTTATGGAGAACCAGGTTGGTTGGCACGGCAAGGCCCCCAACGATGAACAGTTTGAGCAGGCCATGGCAGAGCTCACGGCCGCCGGAGAGGAGCTCTAGGATGGCAGACGTCAAGAAAATCGCCACGCGTGTAAGCTACGGCGAGGCCCTCGTCGAGCTCGCCAACGAGCACGATGACTTTGTGGTCCTCGACGCCGACCTGGCCGCCGCCACGCAGACCGGCAAATTTAAGGCCGCATGCCCCGACCGCTTCTTCGACGTGGGTATCGCCGAGAGCAACCTGATGGGTGTTGCCGCCGGTATCGCGACCACCGGTCGTGTTGCCTTCGCGAGCACCTTTGCCATGTTCGCTGCCGGTCGCGCCTTTGAGCAGGTCCGTAACTCCATCGGCTACCCGCACCTTAACGTTAAGATTGGCGCCACGCACGCCGGTATCTCGGTGGGCGAGGATGGCGCCACGCACCAGTGCTGCGAGGATATCGCCCTGATGCGCGTCATCCCTGGCATGACCGTGATTGTTCCCGCCGACGACGTGGAGGCCCGCGCCGTGACGCGCGCCGCCTACGAGTGCGACGGTCCGGTGTACATGCGCTTCGCCCGTTTGGCCTCGCCGGTTATCAACGACCCCGAGACCTACAAGTTCGAGTTGGGTAAGGGCATTGTCATGCGCGAGGGCGCCGATGTGACCATCATCGCCTGCGGCCTGATGGTCGGCGAGGCTCTCGAGGCCGCCGAGCAGCTCGCTGCCGAGGGCATCGACGCCGAGGTCATCAACATGCACACCATCAAGCCCATCGATGCCGACCTGATCGTCAAGAGCGCCACTAAGACCGGCCACGTCGTGACCGTCGAGGAGCACTCCGTGATCGGTGGCCTGGGCAGCGCCGTTGCCGATGTCCTGTGCGAGCAGTGCCCGACGCCGCTTAAGAAGATTGGCGTCAACGACACCTTCGGCGAGTCCGGCCCGGGTGCCGAGCTCCTGCACAAGTACGGCCTGGACGCCGCCAACATCGTGGCGACCACCAAGGAGTTCTTGGCATAAGGCAAGGCGGATCTCAAGGACTGCTTCGCCAGAACTATAAAACTGCTTCGCCAGTACTATGGAAACCCGGCAGGGGCGCTCTCTTGGAGAGCGCCCCTGTTTCAGTTGCGGTGAAATAAGGACTGTTTTGCCAGCTTAAAGGCTCAACAGTCCCTATTTCACCGCAACTTATGAAGACGCCTCTCAAGTACGGTCCCATCAGGGAAAAGGGCATATATCGGCAAAGTGCAATTCAGACCCTTCCAGCTTTGTATATGCAGCACCCCAAGATAAACGCAGCGACCCCTTAGTTATCGCAGGCCGGGCACAGGGTTACTCTCCAAATTTTT
>URWQ01000156.1 GCA_900551635.1 uncultured Collinsella sp.
GCGGGCCTCATCGGCGGCGGGCGTCCAGTGCATCCGGGCGAAATTAGCCTTGCTCATGGCGGCGTGCTCTTTTTGGACGAGCTTGCCGAGTTTCCCACGGGCGTACTGCAGACGCTGCGTCAGCCTATCGAGCGCGGCTACGTGAGGATCGTACGCGTCGACGGGGCTTTTACCTTCCCGTCGCGCTTTCAGCTGCTGGCTGCGAGCAATCCCTGCCCCTGCGGCTTTTTGGGCGATCGCGAGGTACCGTGTCGCTGCTCGGCGGCGATGGTCGAGCGCTATCGGTCTAAACTGCGCGGTCCTTTGGCCGACCGTATCGACATGATGATCGATGTGACCCGTCCCGACCCTCAGGTGATTATCGAGGGTGCGGAGGGTATGTCGTCGGCCGAGTTACGTGACTACGTTGTGCGCGGTCGCGCTTTTCGCGCTTGGCGCGAATCCCGTATGGACGATGCGGATGCCGAGGCCGAGGATGACGAGACGCGGTCCATTGACGGCGTCGTTTCGACCTTTGAGCTTGATGATGCTGCCGAGAAATGCGTACTCGGCCTATCCAAACGCACGCATCTCACAGGGCGTGGCATCGTGCGTCTGGTCCGCATTGCGCGCACGATCGCAGATGTCGCCGAGAGCGAGCAAGTGACGCAGGACCACGTGCTCGAGGCGGCGATGTACCAGGGAAGGAGGGACCAATGATGGCCGAGGGGACCTTCGAGCTGCATCCAGGTGACGCGTTGTATCCCGAGACCGTTTTGGAGCTTTCTGATGTACCTCAGACGCTCTATGTGCGCGGCAACCCCGAGGCGCTTTCGACGCCCGCGCTCTCCATCATCGGTGCGCGAAAGGCCTCGCCGTATGGTCTTGCCGTGGCAGAGCTTGCGGCGAAGGTGGCGGTTGAGGCGGGAGTGACGGTAGTTTCGGGCGGTGCGGTCGGTTGTGACCAGGCCTCGGGTTGGGCTGCGGTCAACGCCGGCGGCAAACACGTTGTGGTGCTGGGGACGGGCGCCGACGTGGTCTACCCGCGTTCGAGCGCGGGGCTGATTACGCGCACGCTTGATACGGGTGGCGCGGTCGTGTCGATCTCTCCGTGGGGCATGGGTCCGCGCAAGTTCGCCTTTCCGCGCCGCAATCGCGTAATCGCGGCCCTGTCGCAAGCCCTCTTTGTATCCGAGGCGGGTATGCCTTCTGGGACGTTTTCCACAGCCGAGGCTGCTATGGATTTGGGGCGCGAACTTCTTGCCGTGCCGGGGTCGATCCTATCGCCCGAGTCGCGTGGCACGAATTACCTCATTGCGAACGGTGCCTGCTGCATCATCGACGAGGAATCTATCGAGATGGCTATCTCACGCATCTACGGCACCCTGCGCTACTCGCGCCCCGATGCTCCCGGCATTGCCGACCTGGATCCAACGCAGCAGACCGTGATGCATGCGCTCATCGCCTCTCCACTCAAGGTCGACGACATTGCGGCGCTCGTCTCGCTCGATGCTGTCGGCGTACTCAAACTCTTGGGTTCGCTTGAACTCGAGGGCCTTATCGAGCGCATGATGGATGGAAGGTATGCGCCCTCCAAGTTTGCCCTTCACGCCCAGACACCCTTCGGTCACAATGGAAAACGTGTCAATTAGAAAGGTGTTTGCAGATGCAGTTCGATCAGGTGACGGTTATCGGTGGCGGTCTGGCGGGTTCGGAGTGCGCGATCCAGCTTGCAGACCGCGGGTTTGCCGTAAAGCTGTGCGAGATGCGCCCCCAGGTGAGCTCCCCGGCCCACCATACCGATCATCTGGCAGAGCTCGTCTGCTCCAATTCGTTTAAGTCGACCCGTCCGGATTCCGCGGCTGGTTTGCTGAAAGCTGAGCTTGAGCGCATGGGTTCAGTCCTGCTCGATTGCGCCCATCGCGCGGCTGTTCCCGCCGGCGGTGCCCTGGCGGTCGACCGCGTCAAGTTTTCCGAGCTTGTCGAGGCCGAGGTTGCCGCTCGTCCCAATATCGAGGTCGTGCACGGCGAGGTCACGCAGATTCCCGAGGGTCACGTGGTCATTGCCGCGGGCCCGCTGTGTTCACCGGCGCTGAGCGAAGAGGTTATGAAACTCGTCGGTGGCGATGCCCTGGCATTCTTTGATGCGGCGGCGCCGATCGTCGATGCCTCCACGCTCGATATGGACGTGCTGTTCTCGCAGTCGCGCTACGAGGAGCAGGGGGGCGGCGACTATCTCAACGCTCCGCTCAATAAGGAGGAGTACGAGGCCTTTATCGAGGCGCTTACCACGGCCGACCGCGTGGTGCTCAAAGACTTTGAGGGCGGCGATCTGTTCCAGGCTTGCCAGCCTGCCGAGGAAGTTGCGCGCACCGGCAAGGACGCCATTCGCTTTGGCGCCATGAAGCCCGTCGGCCTCACCGACCCGCGTACCGGACGTCGCCCCTGGGCGGCGATTCAGCTGCGTGCCGAGAACAAGGAGAAGACCGCCTATAACCTGGTGGGCTTCCAGACCAACTTGACCTTTGGCGAGCAGAAGCGCGTCTTCCATATGGTGCCGGGCCTGGAGAACGCTGAGTTCTTCCGCTACGGTGTCATGCACCGCAATACCTTTGTCGACGCCCCGCATGTGCTCGATGGCACCTTTGCCGTGCCCGGTACCGGTGTGCGCCTGGCCGGTCAGATCACCGGCACCGAGGGGTACATGGAAGCCGTGGCGACAGGTCTGCTCGCGGCGCTCAACACCTATGCCGAGGCTATCGGTGCCGCGGGCGTCGAGTTGCCGCGTGTGGGCGCCCTGGGTGCGCTCGTGGGCTATGCGACCGATCCTGCCACCGTGGGCTATCAGCCCATGCATGTCAACTTTGGCCTGGTGCCGCCACTCGAGGATGGTAAGCGCCGCAGCAAGCGCGACCGCTACCAGGCCTATGCGGACCGTGCGCTCGAGGCCCTCGATGCCTACTTGGCCACGCGTTCCGACTTGTTTGGAGGCGACCGGTCATAGCCTTTGACCTGTACGACACCGTCGACTCGTTTATCGCCTATATCGCACGCGTCGAGGGACTTTCTCCCAACACGGTGACGGCCTATGGCTCGAGGCTGGAGCGCTTCGCTGCCTGGTGCGAGCGCGAGGATATCGATGCTTTCGCTGCCGACGTGCGCACCATTCGTCGCTATCTTGCCGAGCTTTCGCGTGAGCAGGTGGCTCCCCGAACGCTTGCGGCGCACCTGTCGGCTATTCGATCTCTCTATCGCTGGATGGCTGCCGAGGGGATTGTCGAGGGCGATGCGGTCTCGGCGATCGCGTCGCCCAAGCTGCCGCGTGACCTGCCGGGCGTCCTTACGACCCAGCAGGTCGAGGCGCTGCTCAAGACGCCTGATACCTCAACACCCGCGGGACTGCGCGATGCGGCGATGCTCGAGTTGCTCTATGCCTCGGGTGCCCGCATCTCAGAGCTTGCGGCGCTCAATGTGGAATCCATCTCATGGTCCGAGCGCACGCTGCGCCTGTGGGGCAAGGGAAGCAAGGAGCGCATCGTTCCTCTGTATCGTCGTGCGCTCGATGTGACGCGTCTCTATATTGAAGAGGGGAGGCCGGAGTTGCTCGCTCGGACAAAGCGCCGCGACCTCGCTACCGGGCCGCATCCGCTGCTTATATCGGCGCGCGGCAATCGCATGAGCGCCGCGATGCTCCGGCGGCGGTTCCATACGCTGGCGACGCTCGCCGGCATTCCGGCTGACATCGCCCCGCATGCGATGCGCCATACCTTTGCGACCGACTTGCTCGAGGGCGGTGCGGACCTGCGCTCGGTTCAAGAGCTGCTAGGTCATGCGAGCCTGTCCACGACGCAGATCTACACGCATCTCACACCCGATCGGCTTAAGCGGGCTGTGGCTCAAGCCCATCCCCGCGGCGAATAGTGGCTGGGACGTCCCGCGCCGCACTCAGGTGTGTGGTTTTGATTGCGGGTTGGCAGGAAGAGGCATTCCTGCTATCATTCATCAGGTTGCTTCACGGCAACATGTTTTTATCACGCACGCGCGGCTACTTCATACCGTGGTGCCCGGGCTTTGGTAGCACATGTCCGGGTTGGTTTTGGAGGATGACCCCGCGCGGAGGCAAACCACAGGAGGTTTAACATGGCTACCAAGATTAATATCCGCACCCTGCTCGAGGCCGGCTGCCACTTCGGTCACCAGACCCGTCGCTGGAACCCCAAGATGAAGCCGTTCATCTT
>URWQ01000157.1 GCA_900551635.1 uncultured Collinsella sp.
CCATCAGATCCGATGGTGCTGACGATGACCATGCCGTCAATGCCGGTGCCGACACCGACGCCGACAAATAGTCTTTGTGGCGAAAGCCTCCGCGGGGAAACCTGCGGAGGCTTTTTTTGAGCGATATTGGGCCATCTGTTGATTGGGGACAGACTTAAATGAGCGTTTTCACGCATTTAAGTCTGTCCCCAATCAACATTGCTGCGGCACTTTGCTCGGCTAAAGCGTACAATAGCGCCTATGCGAAAGGGGAACAGATGATCAACGAAACTATGTATGCTCGCGGCGCGGAAAGCTCCATCATCCGTGAGATTTTTAGCTATGGCCTTGAGCGCAAGGCGCAGATCGGTGCGGAAAACGTATTCGATTTTTCGCTGGGCAATCCGAGCGTTCCGGCACCCGCTGCTGTGGCGGAGTCCATTAAGAAGGCCCTGGAGCTGCCGAGCGATCAGCTGCACGGCTACACGCCCGCACCGGGCCTGCCGCAATGTCGTGCCGCTGTGGCCGAATCGCTCAACCGCCGTTTTGGCACGAGCTATGAGGGCAAAGACGTATTTATGACGGTGGGTGCCGCGGCTTCGCTCACCTGCACGCTCAACGCCGTTACGAACCCGGGCGACGAGGTTATTGTTATCGCCCCGTACTTTCCGGAGTATCGCGTTTGGATTGAGAAGGCCGGCTGTACGTGTGTTGAGGCGCTCGCCGATGAAGATACGTTCCAGCTGAGCGTGGACAACGTGCTCAAGGCGATCAGCGATAAGACGGCGGCCGTCATCATCGACTCTCCCAACAATCCGACCGGTGCCGTATATACATACGACACGCTGACGCGACTGGCCAATGTTCTGCGCGAGGCCAACGCTCAGCGCGATCCCGAGAATCCGATTATGCTCATCTCGGATGAGCCGTACCGCGAGATCGTGTACGGTGCCGAGGTGCCTTGGGTGCCCTCGATCTACGAGCACACCATCGTGTGCTACTCGTATTCCAAGTCGCTGTCGCTGCCTGGTGAGCGCGTGGGCTGGATCTTGGTTCCCAACACCAATCCGCAGGTTGCGCGTCTGATGCCGGCTGTTGCGGGTGCTGCCCGTACGCTGGGTTTTGTATGTGCACCGGCGCTCTTCCAGCGCGTGATTATCGATTGCATCGATGAGCCGAGTGATGTCGAGGCCTATGCTCGCAACCGCACGGCGCTCACCGATGCCTTGGCGGACTACGGCTATACCTATGTTGAGCCGGACGGTGCTTTCTACCTGTGGGTGAAGGCACTCGAGCCCGATGCGAATGCGTTTTGCGAGCGCGCAAAGAAGTATGAGTTGCTTGCGGTTCCCTCGGACAGCTTTGGTATGCCGGGTTGGTTCCGCCTGGGCTATTGCGTGAGTTACGAAACGATTGTCAATTCGCTACCCGCTTGGAAACAGTTGGCGGACGAGTATCGTTAAAAGTAAAGCGCTCTGCCTACAATGTTTTACGTGAAACGGGGTTTGGTGTTAAGCCGGACCCCGTTGTCATGGACGTTGTGTCTTTGGGATGGAGTGGTTTTACGACTATCGGAGGCTATGCGTACAATGAATATAAGCGACGGCCGTGCCAGATAAGGAGACCTGATGCCCTACCTGCTTTCTTGTGACATTCATACCCATACGATGTTCTCTGCGCATGCATATTCGACCATTGAGGAGAATGTGTACTGGGCGGCAGAGCGTGGTCTGCAGGTGCTCGGATCTGCCGACCATTTGAGCTCTATGGTTACGGCTTGCCCCAATGACCTGCGCAGTTACCAGTTCTTTATCAACCAGGATATCTGGCCGCGCATTTGGAGCGGCGTGCTGGTGCTGCGTGGTGCCGAGGCCGATATCGTTTCGCTGGACGGAAGCCTGTTTGGCGAGGACACTCCTGTCACGCTCGATATTGCCGGCGATTCGTACAGCCGTCAGCATTCGCTGTTCGATTTGGTTACGCGTAATTTGGATTATTTGGTTGCAAGCGTGCATAATCCGCAGATTGCTGAGGGCGCGACGCTGGCCCAGACGACCGAGATGTATATCAATGCCCTGGAGCACCCCAAGGTGTTCATGCTGGGTCACACGGGGCGTTCGGGTGTGCCGTTCGATATCGACGAGGTGCTGTTGGCGGCTAAGGCCAAGCACAAGATTATCGAGATCAACAACCATAGTCTTGAACACGGTGTTGACACTGAGCATTGGGCCGTATGCCGCAAGATCGCCGAGCGCTGCGCCGAGCTGGGCGTGGGCATTGGCGTGTCAACCGATGCCCACATTGGCATGGCCATTGGCAAGCTCGATCACGCGCGCAAGATGCTCGACGAGATTCACTTCCCGCTGGATTTGATCGTGACGCGCGACCGCGAGACGCTGCTGCGCGAGATGGCGGCAGCCGGCGTGTGCGATCTGCGCAATGGGATGTAGCGGAGTTTATAAACCAAGCGAAGGGGGCGGCCCAGGCGGGTCGCCCCCTTTCTTGTCCCAAAAATCTACTGAGGTTGGTTAGCGGCGTTCGAGGACCGCTACGGTTTCGATGTGGTCGGTGTGAGGGAACATGTCGACGGGCGTGATCTTGAGCAGGCGATAGCCTCCGTCGAGGAGCTGATGCAGGTCGCGCTCTTGAGTCACGGGGTTGCAGCTGATATAGGTGATGCGGCGCGGCTTAAGCGCGCAGGCAGCTTCGAGGAACTCGGGGGTAGAGCCGGCGCGCGGCGGATCGATGGAAAGGACATCGACCCGCTCGTTGTTATCGGCGGCATCCAGGATGTAATCGGTGGCGTCGTCGACCATAAACCAAGCGCTGCGGGTGAGGCCGTTGAGCTCGGCATTGCGGCGTGCGTCGGCAATGCCCGCCGGGTTGCGCTCCACGCCGAGCAGCATAATGCCGATACCCTTGTTCTGGGCATCTTTAGCTGCGCAAAGACCGATGGTACCGCTGCCACAGTAGGCATCCATGAGCACATCGCCCTGGTGCAAATCCATGCCGTCGATAGCGAGCTGATAGAGCAGCTCGGTCTGTTGCGGGTTGGTCTGATAAAACGCGGTGGGGGAGATGTCGAATTCGCAGCCGAGCAGCTGGTCGCGCATGCATTCGGCGCCATAGACGATACGAGTCTCCTCACCCAAGATGGCGTTACCGGGACGTCCATTGATATTTTGGGCAACGGTGACGATATGCGGATCGAGCGCCGCGACGGCCTCAAAGAACTCCTGTGCATGCGGTAAGTCACGCTGGGCGGTCACGAGCGTAACCATGACCTGGTCGGTACGCCAACCGCAGCGGATGACGGCATAGCGAAGCAAACCAAGATGCTTGTCCTCGTTAAAGGCGGGAATATGCAACCGCTCAGCTTCGCGTGCGATGCCGTTGAGAATCTGACGAGCGCCCGACGCCTCGACGGGGCATTCGGGTACGGCAACGATCTTGTGTGTGCCGCGCTCAAAGAAACCGCAACGGACAGCGCCCTCCTTACCGGGAGCAAAGGGAGTGGCAGCCTTATGACGAAAGCCACGCGGCGCAGGATATTTACCCGGGTCGCCAAGGGTGACGCCCATACCGCGAATAGGATCGACAGCAATGCTCTCGCGCTCACAAAGCTCGGCAAACAGCTCCTCCATAGCAGCCTGCTTAGCCGCCAACTGCTTTTTATAAGGACGATTGAGCGCCGTGCACCCACCGCAAGATTTCATGATCGAACAGGGAGACTTGGGGTCCACGGCCTTACGCGCAGACGAAACCCGATCTTTATGCGAGTGCTTGGAGCGAGTCTGAGATGCCTTATCCTCGTTCCGACGAGAGCCGGGACGCTTGGCCTTAGCCTTGCCCTTGGCCGACTTACCCTTCGCGTCCTGAGACGACTTGGATTTCTTAGAAGATTTTTTCTCCTCTGACCCCTCAGCCGCCTCGATCAAAGCACGACGAGCCTTACGCTCCGCACGAGATTCTGCCATCAATAACTCCACTAATTCATGAATTAAAGCTGCAAGTATTGTACCGTGCCAAGCCAGCAGACGATATGCAAGCGGTTTAATCGTGTCAGTGATAAGCCCAACGACGGTTGCCCGCCGCGTGAGGGGTGTGGGGGTTAAGTTTATCGCGAGTTCCGCACGAACAGGAGGCCACTTAATGTGGCCTCCGTCGTGA
>URWQ01000158.1 GCA_900551635.1 uncultured Collinsella sp.
CGCGGCATCGGAGTGCCCGCGAGAAAGTGAGACTAAGTGCGCCCTACCTATGGTAGGGATATACCCGGCTCGCGATATTTTAACGCGCGAACGGGTATATTTGCTTGCAGAGAACAACACCGACGAGCAGGAAGGGCGGTCGATATGACAGCTTCGATTGACGAGCAGATCGCGCGCAAGAGGGCGGCGGCGGACAAGCAGGCCGCGCGCGCAGCGGCGCTGAAGAAGGAGTTGAAAGACCTCGAGAAGAAGAAAGCGGCCGCCGAGCGCAAGGCCCGCACGCATCGCCTTGTCGAGATCGGCGCGATCCTCGAGCAGGCAACTGGCCTGACCTTTGATACCGAGGACAGCCGCCGAGCTCTGTCCACGGCACTGAACGAGCAGCTGTACTACTCCAACGGCGTGGCGTTTACCCGCGGCGGGGACATCGCCAGCGCCTGCGGCGAGCCGGACGGGGATCAGCGATGAACGTCACCATCACTTTTAAGAACAGGGTCGAGAGCTTCTACACCCGCGCCGACGGGTCGGCGACGTTGAGCAAGGACGTGCTAGAGCTCACCGCCGACGGGTCGGCGACGGTGCTCTGGAGCCGCCTCGAGTTCGACAGGGGCGGCGGCGATGACGGGACCAAGCCCCGCGTCGAAAAAGGCTACAGCCGCGAGGTGTTGCGCCTGCCGCCCGCGGCGGCACTCGGCCCCGGCGGCAGCCTGGATGAGTTTTGGACTCGCGCTGCCCAGCACTGCGACGTGGTCGAGGTCGAGCTCGACGGCAAGCTCGTGTACCCGTTCTGATCCCGGCGGCACAGCAAAACCTACGAGAACCCCGCGGACCCTCAGAGTGTCCGCGGGGTTCTCGTCATTCTCCCCCTGGGCCAAGCAGCTTCATGGCCATGCGGCCGCGGCGCCACCACGGCGTGGCCGCGATCGCCTGCTGGCGTTCGGCGAGCGATGCGAGCTTTCCGGCGAGCTCCGCGACCCTGGCGTTCGCCTCGGCGAGTTGCGCCTTGGCCTCGGCCTCGGCGCGGGCGGCGCGGTCGCGCTCGGCCGTAAGCGCCTCCATCAGCTCGGCGTTGCGGGACCGTTCGATTTCCAGTTGGGCGGCCAGGGAGTCAACCAGGGAGTCCGGGGCGGGTGCAGCGGGCGCGTCGGCTGGCTGGCGGGACGGTTTGCCGGGGTTCTTCAGGGCATCGGCGATGGCTGCGGCGGCGAAGTCATCGAGAAAATCGGTGTTCCCGTTTCGTGAAACATGGTTTCCCAGTCCCAGCTTCTCGATGTAGTTCGCGACTGTGCGCTTTGAAACACCCAGTTCAGACGCTATTTCACGCTTCGTTATGCCCATTGCTCCACCTATCGTCAATCGGGAATGTTTCCCGGGAAACATCGGGAAGTTTCACGGCGGTTCCCGATAATTTTACCGTTTCCCGTTCCCGTTTTTCCCGTTTCTCGTTCTCCGCGTCGGCGCGTTTCCAGTACTCCTCGACCCCGGTATCAAAGCCGATGGCCTTCTGCGCGAGCTCCAGCCTGGTCATGGCGGACTGCGGCGGGCTCAGGTGCCCGCGGTCGTTGGCACTCGACGAGTACTCGTCGAGTGCTGCCCTGAGCTCGACCATCGCGGGGTTGTACAGCTCGTACAGATCTTCTGGCTTCGGTTTTTCCGGCTCGGCGGCGTCCTTCGGCATATCGCGCAACCACTTGATGACGGTCGTGCGCGAGATACCGAGCTCGCGGGCGATGGCGCTATGGCTGGCGTCGGGATGTGCCGCGGCGTACTCGCGGACGAGCTCGGCCTTCGGTTTTCGCCCGTTTCCTTCACGCCAATTGTCGTTGTTAATATCGCGAATAGCCCGTGCGCCCTCAAGGTGCTTTGCCTGAGATCGCCCGTTTCTCTTGTTTTTCGGCAACTCGATGGCCGTGCGGCGCTCAATTCGGTCGCGGGTGAGCTTGTGGATGATGGGGTCGTAGTACACCTCGATCGCGGAGAGTGCGTCATCCTCGGTGAAGTGGTTGTCCTCGCGCTCCGTCAGGCCCTCGAGTGTCGGCACGAGCGCGAGCGCGTCGGCCTCGAGCTCCTCGTACGGGATGCCGCATTTCTTGGCGTAGGCGGCCAGGACGTTGAGGCACCAGTAGCGGTGGTGGTCGGTGGCCTTCGTCTCGACCTCCCCGCGCCACCAGTCGTAAAGGTCGCGCTTGCAGGTCCAGCGCCCGGGGGCCTTGCCCTCGACGATGCGCGCCTGGTACCACTCCGGCCAGAGCTTCTTGGCGCGCTCGATGGGGGTCCGCCCGGCGGTGCGCATGAGCTCTATGAATTCGGCGCGGTCCTTGCCGCCGCGGACGCCGGCGTATCCGAGCAGGTAATCCATGCTGCAGAGCCAAGGTTTCCCGTCCTCGCCGTTGTGCACGAACGCCACGGCCTCGTACTTGTCCTTGATTTTCGATCTCTCGGTCTTGCCGTTCAGCTTCGTCGGCGTGCCGGGCATCCTGAAGGGCTGGTAGATGCCCTGGTGTTGGACTTCCTCGAGCGTCGAGACGGTGTCGCGCCAGATGTAGTCCGTGAGCATCGCCTTGAACTCCTGCAGAAATGGCACGACACGCGGCACCAGCGGGATCGGCTGGTCAAGCACGTAGTAGAGGTGGAAACCCGTACCCGAGTTCACGAGGAAGGTCGGCTGCGGGAGGGACACCCACTTATCTGCCGCAAACGCCGGGTCACGGCCGTTGCGGAACTGCTTCAGCATATTCTTCAGTTCCTGCACGCCGACGCCGTCGAGGTCGATTGCGAACGCGTGCAGGAACCGCGCGTTCGCGGCGACGCGGCTCTTGCCGAAATACGACACGGGAGCGCAGAAGACGGACTCGTTCTTCCTGTTCGAGTCGATGACGCGCTCCATCACGCCGTCGAGGTCATCGGTCAGCGTGAACCGCTCGACCACGGGGACGTCGTGTTTACGGCCCGTCTTGGTCTTGACCGTCTTGGTCACGTTGGTGATCTGGATGGCGATGCCGTTGGGATGGCCGCCGCCCCTCTCGTGCCACGGGACCTCCTCGCCGCAGGGCTGCAGGAAACCCTCGGGGAAGATGGTCCGCCAAAAGTCGTACGGGCTGACCCATTCCCAGGACGGATAGTCGGACAGAAGGATGTCGTTCTTCTCGATGTAGGCATGGCGTTGGGCTGCCCACCAGGCATCATCGTGCCCGGGTCTCTGCTTGCGATCTGCCACTAAACACCACCCTCCATACCAGCCGCCCCCGAGGGCTAAGGCTACGCCTTTACAGGACGTATATTATCAATATATTTATTGTACACCCCTGCGGCGAAAAAAAAATCGGGCCCGTGGAACCCGAGATCAGGACCGCCCCCGAGGGCTAAGGCCTCGCCTTTACAGGACGTATATTATCAATACAGTTATTTTACACCCCTGCGGCAACCAGATCTGAGGGCGGCGAACGTCTCCAGCGGTGGCCCGTGCGGTAGAATCGCAGCGGCGGATTCCCGCGCGCGGGCGATGCTTTCCTTTGGAGGTGTCGCTTATGTCAAAGGTCTTTGAAGCCCTCGCCGCCCTGGCGGCGGTGGGCACGTTCATCGTCACGTTTCTCGACTCGTACGAGATTCAGTTCAGGATTCGGAGGCGCGCGCGGACTGTGCGCGACGGAAGGGAGCGGCGTCGGCAACGGCGCAAAAAATAAGGCCGGGAGTGCAGCCCGGCCTTAGCAACTGAAAATCCGCATCGCCCGCGTAACCGGTTAGCCACCTGCGCGGGGTCCGCTTCTTTCATTTCTGATTTTACCCGGTGGGGCGGCTCTTTTGCAGCCGCTCCACCGTTTTTTTACGCCTGCCACCAAGGGTGCCCGAAGGCACCGTGCGGCGGCGCTAGTGCTTGGGCCCGCGGCGCTTCTGCTCGGGCGTCGGCGGCTCGCGCCGACGCCGGGTTTCACCCTCGCCTGCAAGACGCGCCCGCTCGTCGGCGAGTTTCTTGCGCTCTGCGGCGAGCTCGGTCGCCTTGATCAGGTTGCTCGACATCATGATCGCCGTGCCGCCGCGCTGCAGGCGGTGCATCTCTTGATCGAGATCGGCGATTTGCTCGTCAAGCTGGGCGATCATCTCGACGCGGGTATCGACCTGATTCGCGGCGGCCATGGCCATGCG
>URWQ01000159.1 GCA_900551635.1 uncultured Collinsella sp.
CGATCGCGATCGCCATCGAAGCAAAGGAGACCAGCCACGAGCCGACAAAGATGCCAGCCAGCGACGCCGTCTTGGAAAGACCGCCCACGCAGCGACGCGCGCCGAGGCCCGACAGATTGGGCTGCAAATCGACGACGCTCAAGGCGGCAAACTCGGCAGACATCATCGCCACCAGACCAAAGAGCGCGTAGTAGTAGATGACCGTGCCATCGGGCGTGGTGCGCGTCAGGCTCACGCGACGGGTGCCGCCCTCGAGCGACAGGGCGCGCGCAACCGCCTCCGGGTCGGCGAGCGCCGCCGGGTTGTCCTGGGCAATCTGGGACATGAGCTCGGCATTTTGTGTATACGAGCTTGCCACCGTCTCCAGGATGCTGCGATCGGTGAGCACCGACGACGCACGCGAGCCGTCATAACTCGATAGCAGCGTGAGCCTGGGCGTGCCCGCGGCATCGACCGTGTAGATGCCCGCGACTTCGCCGGCCTTGAGCGCACGGTTCGCGGCGGTCACATCCTCGCACTCGTGGATCTCGAGCAGCCGGTCGTCGCCTTCCTGGGCAAGCGACGTCGCCACGTCCTTAAAGGTCGAGGCGTCCCAAGCCTCATCCGCCACGACGGCAACCGGCACCGGGTCGACCGTGCCGTCGGAGCTCAGGTTCGCAAACATAAACATAAACATCGTGGAAAGCGCGATGGGAAAGAGAGCGCCCCAAACCCACGTGCTCGGCCGGCGCAGCAGTGTCTTGACCGTGGTGATGATGGTGTTGAACATGACCGCCCCCTAGTCGCGCAGCTCGCGGCCGGTGATCTCGAGGAACACGTCGTTGAGGGTCGGCGGCTCGCTCCACACGCGGCCGAGTGCCACGTCGGCGGCGCGCAGTGTGTCGAGGATGTCGACCAGATTGTGCGGGCTCGCCTCACAGGTGCAGACGAGCTCGCCGCCGGACAGCTCGACTGCAAGCACGTGCTCGAGGGCGCGCAGCCGCTCGACCGTGGCGGGCTCGACGGCGCCGACCTCGACGGTCACGCGCTCGCCCATCTGAATCATGCGCTTGAGCTCGTCGTTGGTGCCCTGCGCCAGCACGCGGCCGCCGTCCATGATCATGATGCGGCTGCAGATTTGCTCGACTTCCTCCATGTAATGGCTGGTATACACCACCGTGGCGCCCTCGTCGCGCAGGCGGCAGATGCCCTCCAGGATGGCGTTGCGGCTCTGCGGGTCGACCGCCACTGTGGGCTCATCAAAGAAGATGAGCTCGGGCTTGTGCGCGATACCACAGGCGATGTTGAGGCGTCGCGCTAGGCCGCCCGAGAGCTTACCGGGGCGGAACTTGGTAAAGTCGCCCAGCCCGACAAAGTCGATGGCCTCGTCCACCAGCGCGCGGCGGCGCTTGCGGTCGCTGATGTAAAGGCTACAGAAATAGTCGATATTCTCGCGCACCGTAAGCTCGTCAAACACCGCCACCTGCTGCGGCACCACGCCGATGCGGCGCTTGAGGTCGTAGCGGGCGGGCGTCATGGGCTCGCCGAACAGCTCGATGGTGCCTTTGTCGTAGGCAAGCAGCTGCAGAATACAGTTGATGGACGTGGTCTTGCCCGAGCCGTTGGGGCCCAGCAGGCCAAAGATCTCGCCGGGGGCGATGCTCAGGTTAAAGTGGTCGAGCGCGATAAGGTCGTCATAGCGCTTGACGAGGTTTTCGACGTGGACGATGTCTGTCATGAGGCGGCCCTCCTGTTGATTGCGGCCCGGTACGATTGCATCATCGCAGGAGCCGCCGGCGCGCGCCAGTGAGCTTTGTCACGAGTGCGGGGCTTGGCCGTGCGGCCCGCCGACGCCCCCGTTTTGCCGCGCGGGAGGAATGTCACGGTTGCGCAGGCGGCCCCTCCACCACGCGCGGCTTCGCGTACAATACCCGTATGAACAGGCTTTTCGACAAATCGATCGTGCTGGCGTGCTGTATTGCGGCCGCTATGGGTCTTGCTGTGGACGCTCGCCTGGTCGCGGCGTTTTGCCTTGGCGTTATTGCCACCTCGCTGGCCGAGCTCGCGCAGAAGGAACGCACGCGCCGCACAAGCGAGGCCGCGAGCTGCGCTTACATCATCGCGGCCGTCTTCGTGCCGCCGTTTGTGCCGTTTGCACCTCTCGCCCTCTATGACATCGCACGACGCGTGCACCGTGAGCGTGCCTGGATCGCACTGAGCATTGGCTCCGTCTTTACCTTTGCGCTCGTCGCGGACCTTCGCGCCGACGAGCTCACCGCCCGAACGCTCCTGCTGACCGCCATCCTTTCGGTTGCCGCCACCTTGCTATCGCTACGTACCGCCCAGTTGGAGCGCGAGCAGCGGCGCATGCACCGCACCCGCGACGAGCTGCAGGAACGTGCTCTGGCGCTCGAAGCACGCAACCGCGATCTTGCCGACCGCCAGGACTACGAAGTCGAGCTCGCGACGCTCGCCGAACGCGCCCGCATCGCGCGCGAGATCCACGATAACGTGGGCCACCAGCTCACGCGCGCCTCACTGCAAGCCGAAGCCTTGCGCGTAGTCCATGCCGACGAGCCCGGCGTCGCCGCCGATTTCGCCGACGTCAAACGCACGGTTGACGAGGCGCTCCAGCTTGTGCGCGCCAGCGTCCACGCGCTCAACGACAACGCCGTCGACCTTTCCGTGCAGCTCGAACGCATTGTCGAAGGCGCGCGCTCGGACGGCGGTCCGCAGATTGAGCTTGAAGTTATGGCCGAGCATGCACCCGCAAACGTCGCCAACTGCTTTGCGGCGGTCCTGCGCGAGGCGCTCTCCAACACCATGCGCCACGCTTGCGCCCATGCTGTCACTGTACGATGCATGGAGCATCCGTCGTTTTACCAGCTCATCGTTACCGACGATGGCACGGGCGGGGTCCAAGCAAGCAGCCGCGGCGCCGCGGAGGGCATGGGGCTTGCCTCCATGCGCGAGCGCATCGAGGCGCTTGGCGGCACCTTCACCGCCGGCCCGCGTGTCGGCACCGGCGGCTGGCGCGTGTTTGCCACCGTTCCCAAACAGCAAGGAGATGAGGACTGATGAGGCTCATCGTTGTCGACGACGACCGCTTGGTGGTCGATTCGCTCAAGATTATCCTGGGCGCCCAGCCGCAGATCGAGGTAGTGGGCACCGGCGCCAACGGCAACGATGCGGTTTCGCTCTATGCCGAACACGCGCCCGATATCGCACTGCTCGACATTCAGATGCCGGGGCGGGACGGTCTTTCGGCGGCACGCGAGATCCTTGAGCGCGACCCTTCGGCGCGCGTGGTGTTTCTGACGACATTCTCGGATGACGAGTACATTGTGTCGGCGCTCAAACTGGGCGCCCGCGGCTACCTGATCAAAACCGATGTCGCCGCCATTCCGCCGGCGTTGGCGCAGGTCATGGACGGCAAACGCGTGCTCGAGGGAAAGGCGATCGAGGACATCGATTTTGACGGAACGGGCGTCGAGGCGGGCACGACCCGCCGGCCCGCGGCCTTTGCCGGCCTGACCGACCGCGAGTTCGAAGTCGCCGAGCTCATCGCCCGTGGCCTCGACAACAAGGAGATTGCCGCCACCGCCTATATGGGCGAAGGCACCGTGCGCAACCACATCAGCTCAATCCTTGCCAAAATGGGCCTGCGCAACCGCACGCAGATCGCCATTGCCTACCTGCGAGGGTAATTACCCAACGGCCGACCACCCCGGCATAGCAAAATGGCTGCTACCGCTTTAATGCCATTTCAAAACTATGCCGGTTTACTACGGTGAATCGCCCACCTTTGACCACGGCAAATTGCGCACTTGCAAAACCGCAGGTAGAGCGCTTGCAATATTTAGAAAAATGCAGTCATGGTCGGGGATGTCGAATTCATCGTAGTGAACCGGCATAGTTTTGTTCGGGCGGCCCTGCACGAGTGCCTCCGCAAGCCTCGCGGGACCAAAATGATCCGTTTCCCTCTGTCCACGGGAGATCAGGGGCTGGTACTGACATGGTGGCATTTCAAAACTATGCCGGATTACGGGGCTAAAGTCGGGACCCTCATCCATGCCTTCATTTTTTCAAAAACGGCAGGCTATCTACCTGCACTGATAATTGTTCTCGGGGGAAGCGGGCACTGCGGGGCGCGGCA
>URWQ01000160.1 GCA_900551635.1 uncultured Collinsella sp.
GAAACGGCACTCGGAGCACCCGACATAAGGTCGGAGCCGCTGGCCGTCTTGGGGAACGCCATGACGTCGCGGATGGAGTCGGAGCCGGTGAGCAGCATGCACACGCGGTCCAGGCCCAGAGCGAAACCGCCCATCGGGGGCGCGCCAAACTTGAGCGCCTCCATGAGGAAGCCGAACTGCGACTCGGCGCGCTCCTCGGTAAAGCCCAGGAGCTTGAGCATGGACATCTGCATCTCGGCATTGTGGATACGCATACCGCCGCCGCCGGCCTCAAAGCCGTCCATGACAAAGTCGTAGGTGCAAGAACCGGCCGCCAGCGGGTCGGCCTCGATCTTGGCGATGTCGGTCTCGGTCGGCAGGGTGAAGGGCTGGTGCTCGGCAGCGTAAGCCTTGCGGTCCTCATCCCAGTGGAACAGCGGGAAGTTGACGACCCACAGGAAGTCGTGGCCCTCGCGCTTGATCTCGAGCGCGTTGGCCATGTGGGAGCGCATGCCGCCCAGGATCTCGTCAGAGAGCAGACGCGGGCCAGCGGCGAACATCACAAGGTCGCCGGGCTCGACGTCCATGCGCTCGCGCAGAGCCGCCATCTCCTCGTCCGAGAAGAACTTGACGATGGGGCTGTTGATGGAGCCGTCCTCGCGGAAAGCGATCCAGGCCAGACCCTTGGCGCCAAACGTGGAGGCCACGCCGGCGAGCTTATCGATCTTGGCACGTGCCCAGGCACCGGCGCCCTTGGCGTTGATGGCCTTGACGACAGAACCCTCCTCGTTTGCGGCAGTCGCAAAGACCTTGAACTTGGAGTTGGCGAAGATGTCGGTCAGGTCGACCAAGTGCATGCCATAGCGGGTATCGGGCTTGTCGGAGCCATAGGTGTCCATGGCATCCCAGTAGTTCATGCGACGCAGCGGCGTGGGCATCGCGACGCCCATGCGGCCGAAGGCATCGGACAGAACCTCCTCGAGCGCGCTCATGACATCGTTCTGGTCCACGAAGGACATCTCGATATCGACCTGGGTGAACTCGGGCTGACGGTCGGCACGCAGGTCCTCGTCGCGGAAGCACTTGGCAACCTGGTAGTAGCGCTCGACGCCACCGACCATGAGCAACTGCTTCAGGAGCTGCGGGGACTGCGGCAGGGCGTAGAAGTTACCCGGCTGAATACGGCTGGGGACGATGAAGTCACGGGCGCCCTCGGGCGTGGACTTAAACAGGGAGGGCGTCTCGACCTCCATGAACTCACGGTTGTGCAACGCCTCGCGAATGGCAAAGGTGAAGTCGGAGCGCAGCTTGAGGTTGGCCATCATCTCGGGACGGCGGAGGTCCAGATAGCGATAGCGCAGACGGGTGTCCTCGCTGGTCTCGATGCCGTCCTCGATCTGGAACGGCGGGGTGACGGACGTGTTGAGCACCTCGGCGTGGTCGGTCAGGACCTCGATCTCGCCGGTCGCGAGCTTGGTGTTGGTGGTCTCCTCACCACGAGCGCGCACGACGCCGTGGATCTTGATGGGCCACTCGGGACGCATGGTCTCGGCGATCTTAAAGGCATCGCCATCGGAGTGCTCGGGGTCGAAGGTGAGCTGCGTGATGCCCTCGCGGTCACGAAGGTCGCAGAAGATAAGGCCGCCGTGGTCGCGGCGACGGCTCACCCAACCGGTGAGGGTGACCTCTTCGCCCACGTTCTCGAAGCGAAGCTCGCCGCAGGTGCGGGTGTGCATGGAATGCTCGTCAATGGGACGGGTCTGGCTCATACCAGTGATCCTCCTTTATGGATCTGTGCCGCCCCGTGTCGTTCCGGGCGGCGTCGTACAGATTTGCCCAGCCTGCGTAAACCGCGCAGCCAGACATGGCGTTCTATCTTATCGCACCTGCGTCGATGTGCCGCGGAAAAGTAGCTCCTGCCCAAAGACTTGACGGAGACGAAACAATTGACGCACCGCGGCCGTCGCCCAGGCGCACGGCGTGCGACAATGTGCCCCAATACAACTGCACTCGGAAAGGCCCGCCATGACTGCACGCCTCATCGTTATGGATATTGACTCCACGCTCATCAACCAGGAGGTCATCGACCTGTTGGGCGAAGAGGCCGGCGTGGGCGAGCAGGTGGCACAGATCACCGAGCGCGCCATGCGCGGCGAGCTGGACTTTAAGCAAGCGCTCGAGGAGCGTGTGGGGCTGCTCGCCGGCCTGGACGAGAGCGTGTTCAAGCGCACCTTTGAGCGCGTGACATTTACACCCGGTGCGCTGGAGCTTGTGCGCTCGGCGCACAGCAAGGGCTGGAAGGTCGGCGTCGTGAGTGGCGGCTTCCACGAGGTCGCCGACAAGATCGTGGCTGCCGCGGGCATCGATTTTTGCCTGGCCAACCGCTTGGAGGTCGTAGACGGCAAGCTCACGGGCAAGCTGGCGGCAGACATTGTGACCAAGGAATCCAAGCTCATTCAGCTGCTGGATTGGGCGGTTGAGCGCGGTGTCGACATGGCACACACCGTGGCAATCGGCGACGGCGCCAACGACATCCCCATGATCCAGGCCGCGGGCACGGGCATCGCGTTTTGCGCCAAGCCCAAGACGCGCGAAGCCGCCCCGTTTACCATCGACGAGCGCAACCTGATGCTCGCCATGGACATCATCCTGCGCGACTAGCAAGTTCGCCCAACAATTGAATCAACTCCGCTATATCTAGTTTCCGAACAATTTTGTCTTAGTGTTCGGAAAAATACCTTTTGAGTGCTAGACTTTGCGCCGTCGAAGGGAACACATATGGATAAGCGAGATCTTGAGCAGTTGCTGAGCGATGTTGCCGGCGGAGCAGTCACCCCGGCTGTCGCCCTTACGCGCATCCAGACGGCGCCAACCACCGATCTGGGTTTTGCGCAGCTCGATCTTTCGCGCGGAGTGCGCCAGGGAGCCGGCGAGGTTGTCTACGGTGCCGGTAAAACCGCCGAGCAGATTGCCGCCATTATCGAAGCGCTGCACGATGCCGGTCAGGAGCGCATCCTGGTCACGCGCCTGGACAGCGAAAAAGCAGCCCGTACCTCGGAGCTCCTCGGCAACGGCATCGACCTGGGATATGTCCCGGACGCGCAGCTCGCCCTCGTGGGCGGCAAGCCCTCCCCCACCGGCAACGGACGCATCGTCGTCGCCTGCGCCGGCACGAGCGACCTGCCCGTCGCCGAAGAGGCGGCACTGACGGCCGAGTTCTACGGCAACGAGGTCGATCGTCTCTACGACGTAGGTGTCGCCGGCCTGCACCGCCTGCTCGCGCATGCCGAGGAACTTGCCCAGGCGCAGGTGGTCATCGCCATCGCCGGCATGGAAGGCGCCCTGGCGAGCGTTATCGGCGGCCTGGTGAGCTGTCCGGTCATCGCCGTCCCCACCAGCGTGGGCTATGGCGCGAGCTTTGGCGGCGTGGCCGCACTGCTCGCCATGCTCAACTCCTGCGCCAGCGGTGTTTCGGTCGTCAATATCGACAACGGCTTCGGAGCCGGATATTCTGCAAGTATGATAAATCATATGTATTCTGAAACAGATAATAAATAGCAAAAGTACATTGTCGGAGAGGAAATGAAAAAATAATGGAAATAATATACTTTGACTGCGGAATGGGGGCGGCAGGCGACATGCTTGCGGCAGCGCTTTTAGAGCTTGTGCCAGACAAAAATAAAGTTATCGATAAAATCAACAGCCTAAATATTCCGGGTATTAACGTCTCATACAAACCATCACAGAAATGCGGTATTACGGGGACGGAATTTTCAGTTAAGATTTACGGCACAGAGGAGCAAACAGATAATTCATCAGCTCACAGTCATGAACAAGAACACATACATATGCATTGTAATCACGTTCACGATGGTAAAGCAAATCATAATCATGTACCCAGCCATACCAGTCTGCACGATATAAATCAAATTGTAAACGGCATGGCGCTTCCGCAAAAAGTAAAGAATGATATTATTGAAGTTTATATGCTCATCGCCGAGGCGGAAAGCGCAGCGCACGGCGTACCGATAACCGAAATACATTTTCATGAAGTCGGAACTATGGACGCCATTGCAGATATAACATCGGTATGTATCTTAATTAATGAGATTAGTCCGGAGCAGATCATTGTTTCTCC
>URWQ01000161.1 GCA_900551635.1 uncultured Collinsella sp.
CCCCCAGCCGAGGGCATCTCACCTGCGCGTACCATGCGCATCGCCGAGTCCCTCTACATGGCGGGCCTCATCAGCTACCCGCGTGTCGACAACACCGTGTACCCCGCGACGCTCGATCTGGGCGCCGTGGTGAGTGACCTGGCAAAGATTAACCCGGCGCTGGCGCCCGTGTGCAAAAAGGTGCTCGCCGGCCCCATGAAGCCCACGCGCGGCAAGGTCGAGACCACCGACCACCCGCCTATCTATCCCACGGGCGAGGGCGATCCGTCCACGCTCGACGGCGGCCAGCGCAAGCTCTACGGCCTCATCGCCCGTCGCTTCCTGGCGACGCTTATGGGGCCCGCGACCATCGAGAACACCAAGCTCGAGCTCGACGTGAACGGTGAGCCGTTCGTGGCTTCGGGCGACGTGCTCGTGACCCCGGGTTTCCGCGAGGCCTATCCGTACGGCCTTAAGCGCGATGAGCAGATGCCGCCGCTGGAGCAGGGCGATACGGTTGATGTGTTCGACATTAAGCTCGAGGCAAAGCAGACCGAGCCGCCCGCACGCTACAGCCAGGGTAAACTCGTGCAGGAGATGGAGAAGCGCGGCTTGGGCACCAAGTCCACGCGCGCGAGCATCATCGAGCGCCTGTACGCCGTGCGCTACCTCAAAAACGATCCCGTGGAGCCGAGTCAGCTGGGCATCGCCATCATCGATGCGCTGACGCAGTTTGCCCCGCGCATCACGAGCCCCGATATGACCAGCGAGCTCGACGGCGACATGACCCGCGTCGAGCGCGGCGAGGACACCGAAGAGCATGTCGTGACGCACTCGCGCGCACTGCTGGCCGGCGTGCTCGACGAGCTGCTCAAGCATACGCAGGAGCTGGGCGACGCTATCAGCGACGCCGTCACGGCCGATGCACGCGTGGGCGCCTGTCCCAAGTGCGGCAAGGACCTGGTCATGAAGACGAGCGCCAAGACCCGCGGCAGCTTTATCGGCTGCATGGGATGGCCCGACTGCGACGTGACCTATCCGGTGCCGAGTGGCGTCAAGGTGAGCCCGCTCGAGGGCGAGGCCGCCGTGTGTCCCGAGTGCGGTGCGCCGCGCATTAAGTGTCAGCCGTTCCGCCAGAAGGCCTTCGAGATTTGCGTGAACCCCACATGCCCCACCAACTACGAGCCCGACCTTAAGGTGGGCGAGTGCAAGGTGTGTGCCGAGGCCGGACGCCATGGCGACCTGATCGCGCACAAGAGCGAGAAGAGCGGCAAGCGCTTTATCCGCTGCACCAACTATGACGATTGCGGCGTGAGCTATCCTCTACCGGCGCGCGGTAAGCTCGAGGCGACGGGTGAGACCTGCCCCGAGTGCGGCGCCCCCATCGTGGTGGTCAACACGGCGCGCGGCCCGTGGCGTATCTGCGTCAACATGGACTGTCCGACCAAGGAGAAGAAGCCGGCCCGCGGCCGCAAGACTACGACCAAGGCGAGCACGGCCAAGAAGACGACGGCGGCCAAGAAGACGACGGCTAAGAAAGCAACTGCCGCCAAGAAGACGACCGCGAAGAAGTCGACTACCAAGAAAGCAGCCGCCGACAAGTAACGGCGCAGTCGAAACATTGCCCAAAAAAACGAGCGAGGACCCCGCGATCCTCGCTCGTTTTTTTGAACCGGCAGTTAGGGACGTTCCTTTTCTGCCGGCAGTTTAGGAACGTCCCTTACTGCCGGCTCGGGAACGACAGAGCGCTAGTTCACCTCGACAGGCTTGGCGCCGGGATAGCGCTCCTCAAAGTCTAGGCGGTACTTATTGTCATTGGTGCCCGCCACGTTGTCGCGCGACAGCGGCGCCACGATCTCATTCTTGTGGTCCGCAGGCTTGGCGTATTTCAGGCTGATCTCCCAGGCATCACAGATTGCGTCAATGCGGTGATCCAGGTCGTCGTACAGGGCGATGATGTCCTTCCAGGAGCTGTAGTTCTTGGAGCTCGTCGGAACGTCTAGGTCCTCGACGATGTCGTAATACTGCTCGATGGTGTCCTCCGTGCGCTCGGCGACGTCGGCGAGATTTTGACGGGTGGTTCGATCCTCTTCCAGATAGCTGCCGTTGAAGTTCTGCGCGCAGCCACGGACGTAGCTGTCGAGGTCTTCGAGCAAGTCGTAGTATTCGCTCAGTCGGCGGTAGAGATTCTGCTCGGAGAGCGTTGCTTCGCCGCCATCCTCGTCGTCATCGTCATCATCGTCGTACAGGCTGTTGGGATCGCCGAGAGGCTTTAGGTCATCGTCGTCGACGTCATGGTGCAGCTTAGCTACCTCGGCAGACGTCTGCGTGGCGGCGTTGTCGAAAGGCTTGATCACAAAGAAAACGACCAGGGCGATGATGATCGCCACCAGCACAACGATAACGGCGATAAGCGGCCCGGTGCCGCTCTTTTTGGGAGCGGGGGTCTGTGGCGAAGCGGGCGCGTATGCGGGAGCCGGCTGCTGTTGGGGCGAGTCGCTCGCGACGGGTATGCGCTGCGTGGTCTCGACGGCCGCGGGGCCTGCGGCGGGGTCGGGGCGATAGGCGAGGGGGTCGTCCGCCTTGACTTGCGGCGTATCAAGGGAGCCGGTCTGCTCAAAAGCGGGCTGGCTATCGCTCGCGGTTGTTTGCTCAACAGGTGCACCGCACGAGGTGCAGAACTTGGCATTATCTGCAAGAAGCTTGCCGCACGAGGCGCAATACCGAGACATTGCCACTCCTTTCGCCACATTTCAATGCAATACGACGATTATACCCAGCGTCCAAAATTCCCCATCATAAGTTGCGGTGAAATAGGGACTGTTTGGCGGTCTCAGAGCTTCAATCAGTCCCTATTTCACCGCAACTTCGGGGATGCCTCGATGGCTAGGTTGGATTTGGGACGCGCCTGCCCCTGGGGTATCATGGCTTGGTTGCTATAACTCGCATTTACGCGCCTTGTAGGAAGGGGCTGCGCCCATGGCTTTTGAGCCCGCTCAACATAGCTTCATTACGCTCGAGGGTGTCGATGGCGCCGGTAAATCTACGCAGGCGCGCCTGCTTGCCCGTGCGCTCGACCTTGCCGGCTACCAGGTTGTGACCCTGCGCGAGCCGGGCGGTAACGCCATCAGCGAAAAGATCCGTGCTCTGCTGCTCGACCCCGCCAATACGGCGATGGGCGACACCTGCGAGTTGTTGCTCTACGAGGCCGCGCGCGCCCAGTTGGTGCACGAGGTCATCGCGCCTGCCCTTGCTGCCGGCAAGGTGGTCCTGTGCGACCGCTTCTACGATTCCACAACTTGCTATCAGGCGTTTGCCGATGGCCTCGATCGCCAGATAGTACGCGATGCCAACAACCTGGCCGTCGCGGGGACGCACCCGGCGCTCACGCTCGTCTATCACATCACGCCCGAGCAGGCGGCGCTGCGCATGGCAGCCCGTGGCGCGGCAGATCGCATGGAGGCTAAGGGCATGGCCTTCCAAGAGCGTGTCTACCAGGGATTTTGCGCCATCGCCGCCGAGGAACCAAACCGCGTAAAGCTCATCGACGCGACCGCGTCCACCGAGGACGTATTCGCACAGACGGTCGAGCAGGTTCGCGCCTACGGCCTCGACATTTCCCAGGATGCCGTCGCCGCCGCGCTTGCCGAGGAGGCCGAGTAACATGGCCCCCGCTCAGGCAAGCCTGCTGGTCAAGCTTGACACTCAGGAACGCGTGCGCGACTTTTTGACCAATGCCGTCGCCAGCGGTCGTGCATCGCACGCCTACCTGTTTTTGGGCGCGCCCGGCGCGGGCAAGCTCGACGCCGCGTGGGCGCTCGCCCAGGCCTTCCTGTGCGAGCAGGATGGCTGCGGCTCATGCGATAGCTGCGTGCGCGTTGCGCGGCATACGCACCCCGACGTGCACTATTACACGCCCGAGAGCGCCACGGGCTACCTCATCGCCCAGACCCGCGAGCTGCTCGACGACGTGCCGCTGGCGCCCATCCGCGCCAAGGCCAAGGTCTACATCATCGACCGTGCCGAGCAGCTGCGCGCCAACACCGCCAACGCACTGCTCAAAACACTCGAGGAGCCGCCCGAGGGCGTTATGTTCATCTTGCTGGGCACCTCGGCAGACGTGATGCTGCCCACCA
>URWQ01000162.1 GCA_900551635.1 uncultured Collinsella sp.
GACCTGGCCAATGAGTTTATGGATGCGCTCGAGGGCGCGCCCAAGGGCGATATCCGCGGTGCCATGGCGTTGCTCATCGACAAGCAGGACGATCCGCGCCGCGTCGAGGTGTACTCGGCGCTGCAGGATCTGGTGCTGGCCGGAGGTCGCTAGATGGAGCTCACGGACCGCTCTGGTTACTTTGCGGGTCCCGGTATGCTCGGCGGCTCCTTTGGCGATGCCTCGCGCGCAAGCGACGAGGCCGCCGAGGGCGTCGCCGACCCCTGCCTGGGCCATGCGCCCGACCAGGTGGTCTTCTACGAGCTCACGCGTAAGTTTGTGGAGACCGAGGAAGACGTTCCCCAGGAGGCCTGCGACGTGCTGTACTACACGCTCGCCGTGGGCCACCACACCGGCGTGCTCGACTGCTTTGAGCCGCGCCTGTCGGTGCCGGTGGATGTGTTCTATTCGCTCGTCGACGCGCTGCCGGAGGGGGAGGCCAAGACCAAGTTTGAGGCCATCCGCTCCTTTGGCGAGTGCCAGCTCGACAAGGCGGCGGTGCCGTCGCTGCTCGAGGCCTGCGATGCGCTGCTCGACGAGCGCGGTTTTCGCGGGTCGGCCAAGGCCGGCATCTCGGTGTTCGACGATGACTTTGGCCTGCATGCCCAGCAGGTCGCGTTCTTAATGAAGTTCCGCGATTTGGTGGAGCGCGTGCGCGATGTTTCGGGCGTGTATCTGACGGGAAGGTTGCAGTAATGGGTCGCGTTGTGGATGGACGTGTGAACGGCGCCCCGTTTGCGGGTATCGTGCTCACGGCGGGAAGCGTGCTGCGTGCCGACGATGCCGCCGGCCCCGTGCTCTCCAAAAAGATGGAGGACGCGCCCATCGCCGGTTGGTACACCATCGACGGCGGGCAAACGCCCGAGGACGACATCATCGAGGTTAAGCGTGAGCGTCCGCCGCGTTTGGTTTTGGTCGATGCCGCCGACATGGCGCTGCCCGTCGGCGCCATCCGCTTGCTCGACAAACGTGACGTGGCCCGCAAGTCGATGTTCACCACGCATTCGCTCCCTTTGTCGATTCTGATCGAGGAAATCGAGCAATCGTGCGAAGATATCGTCTTCATAGGGATTCAGCCGGGCGATACGGAGTTTTACAACCCTATGTCCCCGGAGGTCTTTGACGCCGTCGACGCCGTGTACGACGCCGTGGCCGCCAACGACTGGGAAGCCTGCGCCGCCTACGTCCGCGGCATGGTGGACCAGATCCAGCGCTGAACCTGAACCCATTGAAACCTTCTGCAATACAAGAGAAAGGATGATTTCCCATGAAGATCGTTGAAGTCAACACCTATACCGTCCGTCAAACGGCGCGCGGTCTCGCGGCCTATCTCGCCGGAGAGCGGCGTGACCAAGGCCAACCTGCCGGTCGCAAAGGCCTTTCTGTTGGCAATGTTCGCCGGTGCGTTTATCGCCTTCGGCGGCCTGTTCTTTACGGTGTTTTTGAGCGACGGCACGCTGGGCTGGGGCGCCCAGCGCGTCGTGGGCGGCCTGTGCTTTTGCCTGGGCCTGGTGCTGGTGCTGGTGTGCGGCGCCGAGCTGTTTACCGGCAATTCGCTTATGGTCTGCGCGCTCAAGAGCAAAAAGATCACCCTGGCTCAGATGCTCAAGGCCTGGGTCGTCGTGTGGGTCGGCAATTTTGTCGGTGCCTTGTTCATCGTCTTTTTGGTGTACATGGCCGGCATCTATAAGCTCAACGGCGAGGCGGTCGCCAACTCCATGGTGAGCGTCGCCGCCGGCAAGGTGACGGTCGACTGGGTGACGATCTTCTTCCGCGGCATCCTGTGCAACATCTTTGTGTGCCTGGCCGTGTGGATTGGCACTGCGGGCAAGACCGTAGTCGATAAGGTTGTGGGCATTTTGCTGCCCATCGCCGCCTTTGTGGCCTGCGGTTTTGAGCACTGCGTTGCCAACATGTACTTTTTGCCCATGGGTGCCGTGATGCATGCATGCGGCTATGGTGCCAAGGTTGCCGGGGCCGATGCGCTCAACGTCGCGGGTATTGCGTTTAATCTATCCGCCGCCACGCTGGGCAACATCGTGGGCGGCGCGGTTCTGATCGCGCTCGGCTACTGGTTTGTCTACGCCAAGAAGTCCGAGGCGTAAGGTACCGTCTGTTTGACGTTGGCCTCCCGCGGGGCGTTGCCGTGCGGGAGGCTTTTTAGGTCTGGGGCTCGTTGCCGGGCTGTTGGCCTGTTGTGTTTGGCTGATGAAAGGGGTAATCGAGATGGCATCTGCTGTGAAGCGTGACGGTCGCGCCGTGGTGACCACATGCGGGGGATGCTATGCCGATTGCGCCTTTGCGGCCCATGTTGAGGATGGGCGTGTGGTGGCCGAGTTGCCGGTGCCGGGGCATCCGTGCGCGGCGCGTGCCCTGTGCGCCCGCGGACGGCATCGCCTGGCAATGCCGTTTGACGAGCGTGACCGCATTGTGCACCCCATGCGACGCCGCCGGGATGGCTCGGGGTTTGATGCGATTACCTGGGACGAGGCGTTCGCGCAGATTGCCGAGCGTCTTTTGGGGATTGTTGACGAGTGCGGGCCTCGTGCATTGGGCATGACGCTCGGCGTTCCCTCGTTCGACCGCTACTGGGCCTATCGCTTTATGCATGCGCTGGGTTCGCCCAACGTGTACGGTGCCGATGGTGCCTGCGAGGTAAGTCGTCTCACCGGATGGGAGCACAGCCTGGGCTACAGCCCCGCCTCCGACCTGGCGCATACCGACTGCATCATGTACCTGGGGCGTTCCATCGTCGATTCATCGACGATGGGGGCCGTCGATGCGCTCAACGATGCGCGCCAGCGCGGGGCGAAGATCATCGTGGTTGACCCCCGGCGCAGCGGTTCGGCTGCTATTGCCGATCGCTGGCTCCGCGTGCGCCCCGGATGCGATCTGGCGTTGCTGCTGGGTATCGCGCACGTGCTGGTAGCCGAGGACCTGTACGATCACGAGTTCGTGGACCGCTATACCACGGGTTTTGACGAGCTGGCACAGGCGGCCAGTGCTTGGACGCCCGAGTGGGCCGAGTCGATGTGCGACGTGCCAGCGGACGATATCCGTGCGACTGCGCGTGATTTGGCCGCCGCGGCGCCTGCTGCGGTGGTGGACGCCGGCTTTCATGGCGGCATCGGTATTGCGTATGCCAATAGCTCCCAGACCGCGCGCGCTATCTGCTTGGTCGATGTGCTACTGGGCTGCGTCGGGCATGCGGGCGGCGCGCTCAATCCGCCCACGCCGCTTGTGTTGGGCGACCTCGATCCCACGCGCTTTGCGACGCCGCCGGTGCCGCGTGGGCCCAAGCTAGGGTCCGAGCGCTATCCACTGGTCGATCCGGTGCGCGGCCTGTGCACGACCATCGGTCAGTCGATTCTTGCCGGCGATTTGCGTGGGCTCATCGTCTATGCCAGTAACCCCGGTGCGGGCTATGGCAATGCACGGGCTTGGTTGAGTATTTTGCAGCAGCTCGACTTGCTCGTGACGATTGATATTCGCTGGTCCGAGACGGCGCGTGCTTCTGATTTCGTGCTGCCCGACGTGACGTATCTGGAGGCCGACCGCGGCGTGGGAACGGTGACAGGCGCCAACGATGCGCGCGTGTTCTACCGCAATGCTGTGCTGCCCGTGCAGCATGACGACACGCGTCCCGGTCGGGAGATCTTTGCCGGTCTGGCGCAGGCGTGTGGCGTGGGCGAGTACTTCCAGTTTACGTCTGACGATCTGGCGGCTGCCCAGGTGGCGCCTTTTGGGATCAATCTGGACGAGCTCAAGGAGCGCGGTTGGGCCGATACGGGCGTGGCGCTGCCGTCGCGCACGGGTGAGCCGGTGATTCCGCTTGCCGGTGGCAAGATTGCGCTGGCAAGTGACGTATGGGAGCGTGCCGGCCTGGGACGCGTGCCAGGCTGGATCGCGCCCATGGTGGAGCCCGGCCCGGGGATGTTTCGTCTCATTAGCGGCAACCGTCCCTTTGAGTCGCATACCTCGCGCAGGCTCCCCCCCGGGGGGGGGGGCGGCGGCGCGGGCCGGGTCCCAG
>URWQ01000163.1 GCA_900551635.1 uncultured Collinsella sp.
GCGGTACGCGAGCTGGGTTCAGAACGTCGTGAGACAGTTCGGTCCCTATCCTCCGTGGGCGCAGGAGAATCGATGGAGGCTGCCCCCAGTACGAGAGGACCGGGGTGGACGCACCTCCGGTGAACCGGTTGTCGACCAACGGCACGGCCGGGTAGCCGCGTGCGGCGCGGATAACCGCTGAAGGCATCTAAGCGGGAAGCCGTTCCAGGGATTAGTTCTCCTTCCGGTAAGGGCCCAGGTAGACTACCTGGTCGATAGACGGCAGGTGCAAGGACGGCGACGTCCTCAGCCGAGCCGCACTAATCGCCCGAGCTCTTCCGGAACCGCACCTCGCGGCCCGCGGGACATGCGCTCATGCGCGGTCCGGGCACGAGGATGCCCCCGAGTCACCTCCCCTATGCGCCATGCGGCCCCCAGGGCACGTGTAGAGTGAGACACCGGACACCGTAACGGTGGGCGCCGCCCACCGGTCAGCGGCCAGAGCATGGGGGGCACGCCCGGTCCCGTTCCGAACCCGGAAGCTAAGCCCCATCGCGCCGAGAGTACTGCGGGGTCAGCCCGTGGGAGGCCAGGGCGCCGCTGACCGGTGGACGGCACCGAGCCGTGCGCTTGAACTTAGAAGGGGGAGGCCTCGCGGACTCCCCCTTTTTTGCGTTTACGGGGCATAAATGACTCAATTACACCAGACGATCTTATCGTTTTTGGTATTGAGCCTTTATTTAAAGAAGATAAATCGAATAACAAGGGCAACTGCTATGACCGCAATGATCAAAAGCAGGATTGTCAGTCGATGCTGCTTGCGTCGTTTACTTGTCGAAACGAAGATTGATTTTCCCTGTTTTGGCGTTTCGAGATAGCGAGCCGAATGCGTCAAGGTTTGCTTTGGTCGAGGACCTCTTTGTTGATGAGTGGCGGATGCTTTCATCGGCTCTTCACTAGCTGCGCTGTTTTTAGATAATGGTGCGTCTTTCAGATATACGGGGTCTCCCGAGGCGACGCCCATATGTTTACGTCCCGTTTGGGCATCCTCGAGCGTTTGATATCGATTTCTCGTCACATACTCGGGCTCCGGATCATTAATGGGCTCTTGCGAGATGTGGGGGCGATGGAACCGTGGCGGCTGCGTGGAAGTATCTTCCCCCTGCGTCGGCATAAACATATTGTTCTGGTTTTGGTCGTCCATAATGCCCTTTAGCTCGTTACCAACAACGTGTACGCGCTCATTGTAAGCCCCTTGTTATTTGTAGCTGGGGACATACTCGGTATTTAAGCTCTGGTTCAAAGAACCTTAACCTTCCTAAAACCTGAGTCATACTCACTTAGATATGCTTATAGTACTGGACTCAAAAAACTTTATAGTCGATGTATATATGAGCACTGGGTGGGCATATATAAGAGCGTCAAAAGAAGTCCCAGTCACCTGGAAGATGACTGGGCAGTCCTATAAAGGAGTGGTAAACATGGCAAGCATGGTTCCTTATCGTTCGGTTTTTGGCGTTCGTCCCTCTGCAAGCTCGCTGTTCGATCTGTTTGATGATATGAGCGACCTAGCGAACAGCTCGATTGCCTCTAAGGCGTTCCCCGTTGACGTTGAGGATAAGGGCGATGGCTATGAGGTCAAGGCTTATCTGACCGGCGTCGCCAAGGACGATATCGATGTCGAGCTTAACGAGGGCCGTCTGTCCATTAGCGTGAATGTCGAGGAAGACGAGGAGAACGAGGGCAAGAACTTCCTGCAGAAGGAGTTCAGCTCGTACAGCGCGACGCGTGGCGTGTATCTTAAGGACGCTTCGAGCGAGGGCCTCTCGGCTAAGTACGCTGACGGCATCCTGACCGTTACGGTTCCCAAGATCGTCGAGAAGAAGAACGTTACTAAGATCTCCATCGAATAACTTCGTTGGTGTTTTTCGATATTAAAAGACAGCAAAAGGGGCTGGGAAGCGATTCCCGGCCCCTTTTGCTGTCTAGGACAGTTATTGAATGGTTGCTGGCCGATACTGGCTTGCGGGGCGTATCGAGAGTTTTCGCGATCCTTGGAGAAGGGTGGCGGAGCTGCCGAGCTCGTCATCCAGGGTTGCGGCTAGAGCTTTGGCATAGCTTTTGACGGTAAGGCTCGGACGATTGTTGTCTTGGCTGATATGCATGGCAATGAGCTGTTCGGTGCGATCGGTAACAAGTTCGCGCGCGGCTTCGGCAGCTTGGCCGTTGGAGAGGTGTCCCCTTGCAGACAGGATGCGCTCCTGAAGAAAGCGGGGATATTCTCCCTCGCGCAGCATGGTCACATCGTGGTTGCTTTCGAGCGCGAGGACTCGACAATCTTTGAGGGTGTTCATGGCTTGGCTCGATAGCTCTCCGGTGTCGGTAGCAAAGCCGATGGAATCATCGAGGGCGTCGAATCGAAAGCCGATTGGATTTATGACATCGTGTGATGTTGAGTAGGTTTGCACGTGGATGCCGGCAATGGATAGGGTGTCACCGGGGTCGAATTCCTCGACAGGCAGATGCGAAAGATTTTCTTTGTTCGAAAGAGTGCCCCTGCTGGCAAAGAGGGGGCCGTGCCAGTGCTTGCACCAGACATCGAGGCCCTTGATGTGATCGCTATGCTCATGAGTAATGAGAAGAGCCGAGACGTTGTCAGCCGAGAGCCCCAGTTCTGCCATGCGCTTTAATGTCTCGCGGCGAGACAGTCCGTCATCGACCATAATGAGCCCCTGCGGGCCCTCGATGAGTGCGCAGTTGCCTTTAGAGCCACTGCCGAGGATATGAAGGTGCAGACGAGACATAAGATTCCAAAGGATACAATGGGTGCGGACGAATGGAGGAGGAAGCGAATGCCAACGGTATCACAGCATTACGGACACCATGCCGTGCCCGGGGCAGTCGATGAGACCCGAACGAGGCAGCAGGCTGCTCCTGTCGTGCTCATGGTATCAGGCGGCGCGGACTCGACGGCACTGCTTCTTATGGCGTGCACATCAAAGCTGGATATCCAAGACGGACGCGGTGTTGCCCCCATTGCTCGCGAGCGCCTGCATGTGCTGCATGTAAACCATCATCTGCGCGGCAAGGCGTCCGATGGCGACGAGGCCTTTGTGCGTGAGCTCTGCGCGAAATATGGTTTACCGCTGTGCGTGGAGCACGCTTATTTTGATGGGGAGTCGGGCAATATTGAGGCCGCGGCCCGCGAAGTGCGCTATGCCGCGGCGCGGAGGTATGTTCGCGAGCTCTGCGCCCAGACGGGGGCACCGCGAACGGCGGCTCGTATCTGCACCGCGCACACGTCTTCGGATCGCGCGGAAACGTTTTTGATGAACGCGATTAAGGGTTCAGGGCCTGCTGGCCTATCGAGCATTCCTCGCCGGAGGAATATCGTGGTGCGTCCCTTGCTCGACCTAACTCATGGCGAGCTCGTGGGCTATCTACAGGTACATGGTCAGCCGTGGCGTGAAGACGAGAGCAATGAGGATATCTCGTATCTGCGAAACTACGTGCGCCATCGAGTGATGCCGGTGGTGGCGCAGCGCAACGCGAGCGTGTGCAAGACGATTGGCGCCGCCTGCGAGATCTTAGGCGATGAGGACGCGTTTTTGTCTCAGCTTTCGGCACAGGCGTTTCGAAGCTGTTTGCGCAAAGAGGCAGCGGGCGCGCTGGTGCTCGATGCCAGGCGCCTTGCTGCGGCCGAGGTGGTAATCGCGCGGCGCATCGTGCGACTGGCGATTAAGCGCATCGATCCGGACGCTCGTCCCGAGATGCGACATGTGGAGCGAGTCCTTTCCTGCGTTGCCGAGGGCACCGGCTCGGTCACGCTTCCGGCGGGGATTGACGCACGCATTGAGTTTGGCATGCTGGCGTTTAAGGCGCCGGCGGCTCGCGAGGGCCTGGTCGCGGACTGGGTTACCGTACCCGGTCGTTTGCCGTTGGGCGGGGGACGTATGCTGGTCACAGAACCGATGGCTGTTGAGCCGGGATGCGATATCGTACGCCGCGCCCGTGAGCTTGCGGCTGCCGGGGAAGTGACAGCTTTGGTAGACGCGGCTGCCCTGGGTTTTGCCGACAGCGATAGTG
>URWQ01000164.1 GCA_900551635.1 uncultured Collinsella sp.
TTTCGTAGATTCCGCACGAGCCGAAGAGCACTTAATGTGCTCTTCGTGCGAGCCAGGACTTGACCGAGCGAAAACCTTGCGCCTGGCCTTCGGCGGCGCGTGCCGGATGGTGGAATTGTGTGCAGCCCGGTTTTCCGTTGACCGACGCCGGGGTCCCCGCCATAATACTTTCGGTTCACGCACGAATCCGCTGCCAGAGACAGCCGGTGCAAACGGGCATCGCCCGCGAGCTTAATGGGATATCCCGCCAGCCGAGGTGGTCGAGTAGATATGTCTTCTCGCCCCCGTCGCTCATGCAGCGCGGGGGCTTTCTTTTTGGACATGCCCCCGTCACGTCCTTGTGGCGGACCGTGCCCGGAAAGAATTCGAGGAGGTGTAATTCATGCCCCAGCAGTACAAAATCGACAAGGTTGCAGAGATCGAGTCCCGTATCGCCGAGAACGCCGGTCTGTTCGTCGTCAACTACAACGGTCTGACGGTTAAGCAGGCTCAGGAGCTGCGTCATCAGCTTCGCGAGTGCGGTGCCGAGATGAAGGTCTACAAGAACAACCTGGTCAAGATCGCTCTCAAGAACCAGGAGCAGCCCGAGCTCGACGAGATCCTCGCCGGCCCCGTCGCTTATGTGTTCTACGAGTCCGAGCCGGTCGAGGCCGCTAAGGCCCTTAAGGACTTCTCCGCTAAGTCCAAGGGCGTCCTTGAGATCAAGGGCGGTATCTCCGACGGCAAGGCCGTTTCCGCTGATGATGTTAAGGCTATCGCCGAGCTGCCCACCAAGGATCAGCTTCTCGGCCAGATCGCCGGTCTCATCTCCGGTTTCGCTCGCGACATCGCTGTCTGCGTCAACGGCGTTTCCTCTGGTCTCGCTCGTTCGATCCAGCAGGTCTCCGAGCAGAAGGCAGCCTAGTTGCTGTTTTCTCCCGCGGCGGCAACGCCGCACCCCTGGCGCATTCGCGCCGTGTTTTAACTGATCTCCGTGCATCCGCACGGAAACCGAAAGGACTTAGAAATGGCTAAGCTTACCACCGATGAGATCATCGATGCTCTTAAGGAAATGACCCTTCTCGAGGCTTCCGAGCTCGTCAAGGCTATCGAGGACACCTTCGGCGTTTCCGCCGCTGCTCCTGCCGCCGTTGTCGCCGCTCCCGCTGCTGGCGCTGCTGAGGCCGAGGAGAAGACCGAGTTTGACGTCGTGCTCGAGGGCTTCGGCGACAACAAGATCCAGGTCATCAAGGCCGTCCGTGAGCTCACCAACCTTGGCCTGAAGGAGGCCAAGGAGGTCGTCGAGGGCGCTCCCAAGGCTGTTCTCGAGGGTGCCAAGAAGGAGGACGCCGAGGCTGCCAAGGAGAAGCTCGAGGCTGCTGGCGCTGCTGTCACCCTCAAGTAATCAGGCTTTCTCGCCAGATTTCTTTGCAGACGGGGTTCGCATTGCGAGCCCCGTCTTTTTTATTTTTCGGTCCCTCATTCCCATTGCTCGGCACGCAGAACACCGTTGTCTTCGCCGTGCCAATCCCGTTACCGCTGGGGCGTAAAATTGCACCATTCGAGCAATAATTTGCGTTGACCTGCTGAAGAATTGCGTTTGCCTTACGGCGGCGTATGTCTCCGGCGGTAAGATACTTCGGTATCGCAATTTGGTCTGCGGCCGCCGTGCCGCACGCATAGGGCGCATTCTGCGCCTGCGAAAGGATCCTTGAATAACATGAAGGCAATCATCCCCGCCGCCGGCCTTGGCACGCGTTTTCTGCCTGGCACTAAGTGCACGCCCAAAGAGATGCTGCCGGTGCTCGACAAGCCGGTCATTCAGTATGTCGTTGAGGAGGCACTCGACCCCGAGGAGGTCGACGACGCCATCATCGTTACCTCTCCCGGTAAGCCCGAACTGCTGAGCTACTTCCAGCCCGACCGTTCGCTCGAGAACCTGCTGCGCGAGCGCGGCAAGAACGCCTATGCCGATGCCGTCGCCCACGCTGGCGGTATGCCGGTCGACTTCCGCTATCAGTACGAGCCCAAGGGTCTCGGCCATGCTATCCGCTCTGCTGCCGACGCCGTGGCAGGGGAGAACTTCCTGGTTCTTCTGGGCGACTACGTTGTGCCTAACCGTGATATCTGCGACAAGATGCTCGCCGTTTCCAAGGAGCACGGTGGCGCTTCGGTTATCGCCGTCGCTGCTTGCTCGCCCGAGGAAGTCAGCCGCTACGGCGTTATCGCCGGCGAGCGTGTCGGTTCGCTCGAGGGCGCCGAGGGCGTTGCCGATGCCGAGCCGGGCGCTGTCTGGCGCATCGGCGGTCTGGTCGAGAAGCCCGCTCCCGAGGCGGCTCCGTCCAACCTGTACATCGTCGGCCGTTACCTGCTGAGCCCGCTGGTCATGGACCTGCTGGCCGATCAGCAGGCCGGCAAGGGCGGCGAGATCCAGCTCACCGACGCCATGGCCCGCTCGCTCGACCGCGAGGCCATGTACGCCGTCGTCATCGACCCGCTGTCGGGCTACGATACCGGTACCCCGTCTGGCTGGATGGCCACCAACGCCCTCATGGCTGCAAGCGATCCTCGCTTTGCCGGCGCCTTCTGGGATGCCATCGACGAGCGCGGCGGCTTGATGCGCAAATAAGCCTTCGGGCATCGACATTTACGGGCGCGGACCTCGGTTCGCGCCCGTTTTTTATAAGAGCTGCGATTGCCGGCTCTCTGTTCACAGAAAATATATGAACAGATGTTCGATACATATACATTTACCTGCGTGTTTTCTGCCGAAAAACTTTGCTACTCCAAAAACTCAATCGCGTCAAGGCTTTTCTTGCCCAACGGTCGGTACCTGATAAACTATTAGGTTGCGATAACTGGCGAAGCTATGCCTCGCCAACCCACCGAGCATTTCCGTGAAGGAGGAAAAACCTGGTGACCTACGCATACACTGCCACTGAGCGCAAGCGCGTCAGCTTCGGGAAAATCCCGGAGGCCATGGAGCTCCCCAACCTTATCTCTGTTCAAAGGGAATCCTTTGAGCGTTTTAAGGACGAGGGCCTTCGTGAGGCGTTCAAGGAATCCAGCCCCATCCAGAGCCAGAACCATGTTCTCGAGGTTACCTTCGGCGAGCATCAGTTCGGCGACCCCGCGCACACCGTCGAGGAGTGCCGCGAGAAGGACATGACCTATCAGGCCCCGCTTCTGACCGACGTCCGTCTCACCAACAAGGAGACCGGCGAGATCAAGGAGCAGCTCGTCTTTATGGGCGACTTCCCCATGATGACCGATCAGGGCACCTTCATCATCAACGGTACCGAGCGTATCGTCGTCTCGCAGCTCGTCCGTTCCCCGGGTGTGTACTACAGCTCCGAGATGGATTCGGGCAAGCAGATCTACAAGGCCCAGATTATCCCGTCCCGCGGTGCCTGGCTCGAGTTTGAGGTCGACAAGCGCGACCAGCTCATGGTCTCCATCGACCGTAAGCGTAAGCAGAGCGCCACGATGTTCCTGCGCGCCCTTGGCATCGCCGTCACCAACGACGACATCATCGAGCTGCTCGGCAACTCCGATGTGATTAAGCGCACCCTGGAGCGCGACACCGCTCTCACTCGCGAGGACGCCCTCATCGAGATCTACCGTCGCCTGCGCCCGGGCGAGCCTCCCACCGTGGACGCTTCCCGCAGCCTGCTCGAGGGCCTGCTCTTTAACCCGCAGCGCTACGACCTGGCCCGCGTCGGTCGTTACAAGGTCAACAAGAAGCTTAACCTCACCACCGAGGAAGAGGTCACGGTGCTCACCGACGAGGATATCGTCGCGACGCTGCGCTACCTCCTGTCCCTCGCTGCCGGCGAGCAGGGCTTCAAGGTCGACGACATCGATCACTTTGGCAACCGCCGCATCCGCACCGTCGGCGAGCTCGTCGCCAACCAGTTCCGTATCGGCATGAGCCGTATGGAGCGCGTCGTCCGTGAGCGCATGAGCTCCCAGGACATCGACGAGATTACCCCGCAGTCGCTTATCAACATCCGCCCGATCGTGGCCTCCATCAAGGAGTTCTTCGGCTCCTCGCAGCTCTCGCAGTTCATGGACCAGACGAACC
>URWQ01000165.1 GCA_900551635.1 uncultured Collinsella sp.
TCGTGCGGAATCTACGAAAACCTTGCGCCTGGCCTTCGGCGGCGCGTGCCTGCGTTGACTTTGGGCAGCCCGGGTTTTCGTTGGCTGACGCCCCCACTCATAATGCTTGGGTCGGTGGGCTGATGTGTTGCGTCCCGTTGGGCTATAAGGTTGACACGAAGTTGGACAGGCGATTTAGGCCTTCGTCCAGATCTTGGTCGGAGACGCAGTAGCTTAGGCGGATGTGGCCTTCGGTTCCGAAACAGTCGCCCGGGACTAGGGCTACGTTTGCTTCTTTGATGGCTTTGATGCAGAAGTCTTCGCTGGTTAGGGCGAATTGTTTGATGCTCGGGAAGGTATAGAAGGCTCCTGCGGGCTCTACCACGTCGAGGCCCATGGCGTTTAAGGCTGCGAGTACGCGCTCGCGGCGGGCTCGATAGACTTCGAGCATGGGGGTGGGGTCGACGGTGAGGGCTCGGGCTGCGGCGTCCATTTCGAAGGAGACGGCGCTCGATACTAGGTATTGGTGGGCCTTTGCGATCTCGGCGATGACGGGGGCTGCTGCCGCGAGCCAGCCCAGGCGCCAGCCGGTCATGGCCCAGGGCTTGGAGAAGCTCTCGATGACCACCGTCTGCTCGCGTAGCTCCGGGTGGCGCTGGGCGAAGCGCTCGTAGCCGTCCACATAGACGAGGCGGTTGTATACGTCGTCGCAGACTACGTAGATGCCCGCCTGCTCCGCCACGCGCGCCACGGCGTCGAGCGATGCTGCGTTGAGGATGCAGCCCGTAGGATTGTTGGGCGTGCAGATGACGATGGCCTTGGTCGTCGGCGTCACGCAAGCACGTAGTGCGTCCTCGTCAATCTGGAATTGCGCAGGCTCCGTATCCAAAAAGACCGCCTGGGCGTGGTTGGCCACGACGATGCTCTCGTACAGGCCAAAGGCCGGCGTGGGGATGATGACCTCGTCGCCGGGGTTGAGCATGGCCATAAACGTAGCCGACAGGGCCTCGGTCGCACCATCGGTCAGGATGACCTCATCGGCGGAAAATGCCAGGCCCGCGTCACCCATATATTTGGACAGTGCCTCGCGCAGGGCGGGACGGCCGTTGTTGGGCGGATAGTGCGTGTCGCCGCGGTCGAGCGAGGCCGTCACCTCGGCGCTAATTACATCGGGCGTGGGAAAATCGGGCTCGCCAAGCGCAAGCGCAATGCATCCCGGATGCTGAGCAGCGAGCGCGTTGATTCGGCGGATGCCGGAGGGCTTGAGCGTGGCAAGCGAGGTATTCATGGGCAGACGCATGGCGTTCCTTTCGTAAGGGTTGCACTAGGATAGCGCGGCGGAGCGCCACCAGACGGTGTAACCTAAACGGAAACCAACCGGAAAGGAGGTGGCATGGAGACGACCGCACGCGGCGATGTACCAAAAACGTTGCAGACCATTGCGTATATCAGCATTCCCAATAGCGCCGATCTTGAGTTTTTGCTCTGGGACCTGCAGGATGCCATCGCCGCCTATGCTCAGCTTTCCGACACCGTACTCCCCCACCCGGTTGACTTGAAGGCGGATGATGCCGGTGCAGTCGATGGCATAGTGCTCGCTGTTGATGATGCATTTGACGATGAGGCTATGATCGCTGTCGAGCAGATACTCGATCGCCTTGGGAATACAGAAACACGCGTCTATGTCGTCGTTCAGGCCCTGTCCAAAAACACCAAGCAGGCGGACGAAGCCCTCGACCGCCTATACCGGGCATGTATTCTACGTGACCTGCCATGGTGCGACGGCGTTGTCATCTGTGCTGGCAGCGGCATCGCAGCGCTTCGCCATTCCCCACGCATGGGCCTCTTGCGCCGACCATTTTCGGAAGCGATGGATAAGCTCGTGGGCGCCGTGCGCATGGGCTGCTCCATTGAGCATGCGCAGCTGCTTGGCGGCGGCGATGCCGGTAGTGTCGACGTCGACGGCATGGTGCGCGTCAAGCCTGCCGTGCCCGCACCAATCTGGCGCGCCATCATCAAACGCCTCGGCACCCATGCTCAATCAAGTATCTAAATTAGAGAGCGGCCCAGTCAGCCGCCTCGCGCCAGCGCTCGACAAGGCGCTCCAGACGCCAAGCCGCATTGGCAGGACTTGTCGACGGTAGAACGATGGCGGGCAGCCCGGTGCGTTCTTGTAGATAGCGCTTGTAGAGCCGGCCAGCTGTACCACCGTTGCATATCACCTGCTCAATGGGAGCTGCGTCGGTAATGCACTCGATATGTGTCGGCACAACGCTACGAATGCTCGCGTCGCTCGAGCCCTTAATGTCGCAGCTCTCGATCACGTCCCACAGGGCCACGCCACCGTTCAGAAGCATAGCCCGCTTGGTGGCAATCGAGGCGTCGAGCGTCGCGGGCTCGCCGCTCGCCAAAGAGTCTCCCTCGTTGGGCGGCACGGGCGCACCAAGGCACGCGGCCATCACGCGCCAAAAGCGGTTCTGCGGATTGCCATAGTAGAAGGCATTGGCACGCGAGAGCACCGAGGGAAACGACCCCAGCACCAAAACGCGCGAGCGCTCGTCAAACACGGGTTCAAACCCATGCTCAATATGCTGATAGCCCTCGTCAGACGCAGCCATGGCCTAGGCCCTCAGCAGATAACGCACCTCGTAGGGCGCAAGCTCAAGGGCACCCGTCAGCTCGACCGTGGGCGCATCGTCGGCAAGCAGGTCGACGAAGGAGCCGTTGAGCTCGCCGGCTCCAAAGGTATAGGGCTCGTTCACGGCGTTGACCGCCACGAGCACCGTCGCGTCATCGCAGGCGCGCTCGAACAGCAGCTGCTTGTTCTGGATCACCACGTTGCGATAGGCACCGTAGTTGAGGGCACGGGCTGCCGCGTCGTTTGCCGAGCGCAGGCGCGCCAGCTGCGTGACAAATGCCGTCAGCTCGTTGGGCGCGGGCTCATCGAGCGCAGGACGTAGCGCCCAATCGCCATCGGGGCCGCCCTTTTCGCCGGCAATCCCCCACTCGCTGCCGTAGTAGACGCACGGAATGCCCGGCATACCAAAGAGCATGCCGTAGGCGGGGCGCAGGCAGGACTTGTCCGTCAGGATGCTCGCCAGGCGCGGCACGTCGTGGTTGTCGACAAACGACAGCAGATGCTTGCCGCGATAAATGCACCAGGGGTCGCCGCCAAACTGGCGATGAAGCGAGTGGGCAATCTCGAACATGTTGACCGAGTTAAAGCTGGAGTACAGGCCCTTGTAGCACTCGTAGTTGGTGCAGGAGTCGAGCATCTCGTCGTTGACGATCTGGTTGTAGTCGCCGTGGAGCGTCTCACCAATCAGCACAAAGTCGGGCTTGAGCTCACGGGTAAAAGTATGCAGGCGGCGCATAAAATCGCGATCGAGCATATAGGCGACGTCCAGGCGCAGACCGTCGACGCCAAAGACTTCGGACCAGCGGCGCACGGACTCAAGCAGGTAATCGACCACGGCAGGGTTTTGCAGGTTGAGCTTCACAAGCTCAAAATGGCCCTCCCAGCCCTCGTACCAAAAGCCGTCGCCGTAGCACGAGTCACCGTCAAAGCTGATGTGGAACCAGTCCTTGTAGGGCGAGTCCCACTTGCGCTCCTGCACATCGCGGAAGGCCCAAAAGCCACGACCGACGTGGTTGAAGACGGCATCGAGCACCACGTGGATGCCGTGGGCATGCAGTGTGTCGCACACGGCGGCAAAGTCGGCATCCCCGCCCAGGCGGCGGTCGATATGGCGCAGGCTGCGCGTATCGTAGCCGTGGCTATCGGACTCGAGCGGCGGGTTGATGAGCACAGCGCCAACGCCGAGTTCCTGCAGGTAGTCGGCCCATTGGGCAATCTTCATGATGGGCGCATCGGGGTTGGGCGCGGCGTTGGCAGCCTGGGCGAGTTCATCCTCGGCGACGGGGGCGGCGTTTTCGCGCGGAGCTCCGCAGAAGCCCAGCGGATAGATCTGATAGAACGTCGTCTCGTATGCCCACATAGCAACCTCCCGGTAAGCTCAACACAACGACATCCATTGTATGCCCGGCTTGTATCCTCTTCCCCAAAATAAGTTGCGG
>URWQ01000166.1 GCA_900551635.1 uncultured Collinsella sp.
CATCGCCGCCTATCGCGAGGTCGCCCGACGCGTGGCCGCCCACCGACCCGACCTTATCGTCATCACCTCGCCTCACGCGCCGCTGTACCGTGACGGGTTCTTCATCGCCGACACGCCGGAGGAAACTGGCTCGCTGGCCGCCTTCAGGCAGCCGGACGAGCGCGTGGCGACCCGCACCGACCTTCCCTTCGCCGAGGACGTGGCCGCGCGCCTGCACCGCCGAAGCATCCCCTCGGCCGGCGCCCCGGCGTCCATGGCCGACATCGACCACGGCACCTTCGTGCCGCTCCATTTCCTGGAAGAGACTATCAATCTTGATTCCGTGACGGTGGTGCGGATGGGGCTCTCGGGACTTTCCGAGGCCGACCACCGCTTTCTGGGCCGGGCCATCACCGAAGCCGCTCGCGCCCTGGGGCGCCGCTGCGTGCTCGTCGCAAGCGGGGATATGTCCCACAAGCTGAAGGAGGACGGCCCCTACGGATTCGCCCCGGAAGGACCTAAGTTCGACCGTACGGTAGCCGAGATGTTCGCCCACGGGAATTTGGAAGGCCTGTTCGGCCTGGACGCCGCCCTCTGCGATGGTGCCGCCGAGGGCGGGCTGCCGCTGACAACCGTGATCGTAAGCCAGCGCGTCTCGACCGTGCGCGACGCCGACATGATCTGCGTGCTCGACCACGGCTCGGTTGCGGGCCTGGGCACGCACGATGAGCTCTACACGACCTGCCAGCTCTACCGCGAGATTTGCCAGTCGCAGCTTCGCCGCGAGGAGCTCGAGGGTCAGCAGGGGAGTACGGCGCCCGCGCCCGCCCCAGGCGCCCCGACCGTCCCCACATCCGTCTGCGCAAAGGAGGGCTGCTAAATGAATCCGTACACTTCCTCCGGTTCGGTCGCCACGATGACGGCCAACGTGTCCGGCAACGATAGCCTCAACGACCTGGGAGACGGTCCGCGCCAGCCCGGCGATCCCGAGCGCTATCCCGTGGGTGCGGTGACCCGCCGCCTGCTGGGCTATGTCCGTCCGCACCGCGTCTCGTTTGCGGCATCGTTTTTGAGTGCTGCCGTCTCGGTGATTCTGCAGCTCTACACGCCTATTCTCATTGGCGAGGGCATCGACCTTATCGTCGCCGCCGGGCAGGTGGACTTCGATGCGCTGCTGCCGCTCGTTACCAAGCTCGCGATTGTCGTCGTAGGTGCTGCGGCCTTCCAGTGGCTGCAGGGCTATTGCGTCAACCGCCTGTCCTACGAAACGGTGCGCGACATGCGCGTGGAGGCGAGCGATAAGCTCAGCCGCATGCCGCTCAGCTTTATCGACAGCCACGCCCACGGCGACCTTATGAGCCGCGTGGTCAACGACGTCGACCAGGTGGGCGACGGTCTGCTGCAGGGCTTCACGCAGCTCTTCACCAGTGTTATTACCATCGTTGGCACGCTCGCGTTTATGCTTTCCATCAACCTGACCATGACGCTCGTGGTGGTGCTCGTCACGCCGCTCTCCATCTTTGCGGCCAGCGCCATCGCCAAGCTTTCCAACAAAAGCTTTACGGCGCAGCAGCGTATTCAGGGTCAGCTTGGCGGCCATATCGAGGAGTACGTGGGCGAGCAGAAGCTTGTCGACGCCTTTGCCTATGGCTCGAACGCTCAGCAACGCTTCGATGCCCTCAATGCCGAGCTCTACACCGCGGGCGAGCGCGCGCAGTTTATGGGTTCGCTCTCCAACCCCGGTACGCGTTTTATCAATAACATCATCTATGCCGTGGTCGCTGTGATCGGCTGCGTGGGCGTTATCACGGGCGTGCCCGCGGCGCTTACGGTGGGCGGCGTTCAGATCTTTCTATCCTATGCTAACCAGTACACCAAGCCATTCAACGAGGTCACCAACGTCATTACGCAAATCCAGACGGCGTATGCCTCGGCGCGCCGCATGTTCGCGTTGCTCGATGCACGCGAGCAGGAGCCCGACGCTGTGGATGCCATTGAGCTCGCCGCCCCGAAGGGCGAGGTTTCGTTTGAGCATGTGGACTTTAGCTATGTGCCCGACCGCAAGCTGCTGCAGGATATCTGCATCGAGGCCAAGCCCGGCATGCGTTTTGCCCTGGTCGGCCCCACGGGCTGCGGAAAGACAACGCTCATCAATTTGCTGCTGCGGTTTTACGATATCGATGCCGGACGCATCATGGTCGATGGCCGGTCTTCGCGTGACTACACGCGCGCAAGCCTGCGCCGCGCCTTTGGCATGGTGCTGCAGGACACATGGCTGTTCGAGGGCACGGTGGCGGACAACATCGCTTACGGTTGCCCGGGAGCCACGCGCGAGCAGGTTATCGAAGCTGCCAAGCGTGCTCATGCGCATAAGTTTATCGTGCAGCTGCCAGGCGGCTACGATACGGTGATCGGCGAGGACGGCGGCACGTTTAGCCAGGGTCAAAAACAGCTGCTGTGCATCGCGCGCGTCATGCTCACCGATCCGGCGATTCTGCTGCTGGACGAGGCAACGTCGAGCATCGATACGCGTACCGAGCTGCAGGTGCAGGCGGCATTCGACGAGCTCATGGCTGGCCGCACGAGCTTTGTCGTGGCACACCGCCTGTCGACGATTCGTAATGCCGACTGCATCCTAGTAATACGCGATGGCGAGATTATCGAGCGCGGTACGCACGACGAGCTGCTAGCGGCAGGCGGCTTCTACGCCGAACTCTACCGCAGCCAGTTTGCCCAGTGAGCAAGCCCGTGGGGCAAATTAATCAATCGACAGACGGTGGTTTACATCTGTCACGTTAGTACTAAGATAGTCATCTAATAAATTGCATTAGTGGCTTTAGTTTTGGGGGATACGAGGCAACGTGACTATGACGTGCTCTTTGGTGGTTAACAGCAAGAGCGGTAATACCAGGATGGTTTCGGGTGCGATCAAGCGCACTCTACAGGCTGCGGGTGTTGAGTTTGTCCATGCCGCGGCGTTGAGCGACGATGCGGATGCAGATCAGGTTGCGCTCGAGGCGCAGGGCTCCTGCGCGGCCGACACGGTGCTCGTCGGTTTTTGGTGCGACAAGGGCGCGTGCACGCCTTCGGTCGCGGCGTTGCTCTCCGCCTTGCACGGTAAGCGCGTGTTCCTGTTTGGCACCTGCGGCTTTGGGGCCGACCAGAGCTACTATCAGCAGATTATCGACCGCGTAACTTCTAATTTGGCTGGGGATGCCGAGCTTGCGGGCTGGGCGATGTGCCAGGGCAAGATGGGCCCCGCGGTCAAGCAGCGCTACGAGGCCATGCTCGAGCAAGATCCCGACAACGCCCGATTTAAGATGCTGCTCGACAACTGGGTTGCCGCGAAGGACCATCCCACCAAGGAAGATCTGGATAACATGGCTGCAGCCGCCAAAAAGGCCGTGCTGGGGGAGTAGCTCCCATCGCTGACGGCGGTCGGTCCATCTTTCTAAATGAAACGTCCTCCCGGGCGTCGGGGCACGAAGTTCCCTGCTCTACAGTCCTGCGCAAGACGAAGGCCACATTAAGTGGCCTTCTTTGCGTGCGGAACTCGCGATGAACTTCGTGCCCCGCCGTCCGGGAGGACGCCTCTTTATTGATGGGAGGCCTGATAGGTCGATGGTTCCGTGCCCGGATGCGTCCAAAGTGGGACGGGCTTTCCGGATGGGCAGGCTTTCGAAAAATGCGTCCCGGAATTTGCCTTTGGAATGGGACGTAGTTTCCCGTTGAGGTGCTTTGCGGAAAGTGCATCCCACTCTGGGCGGTCGAAGTGGGACACACTTTCCCAAAGGCGCTCCAACGGGAAATTGCGTCCCATTATTCGGTCAAGAAACGGGATGCATTTTCCCAATGAGATGGCGTGAATTTTTGTGGTGTAAGAGGGAGGGCCGCGTCAGCGCCCCCTGCGCCTAAGGCTATTCCGCCACGCCGTGGCGGTCAAGGACCTCCCTTATGACCTCGTGCGCGGCCAGCCTGACCGCCTCGAGCCTCTCGCCCTCGAGCGGTTCCGGGGCCGGGGCCGGGGCGGACGCGCGGGCGGCCGACTCGGGCGCGGCGACC
>URWQ01000167.1 GCA_900551635.1 uncultured Collinsella sp.
CTGAATGACGTAGAGCTGACACAGAAGCTGGAAGACCTGAAGGTAGAATTCTTTAACCTGCGTTTCCAGAAGGCTACAGGCCAGCTCGCAAATCCCAAGGCGATTACTGAAATCAAGAAGGATATCGCCAGAGTTAAGACGATAATCTGCGAGCGCGAGCACGCGGCGGCCCTGCACATGGGCGACCAAGCCGGGCTTGAGCATAGCGGTATCGAAGTCGTCGATTGCCACAAGCATGTCGGCATAGGTCTCGCGCATGGTATCGGCCGCGCGATCGTCCAGCAGCAAGACCGCCTCGGGGTCCAAGGCCTCGAGCGCCTCGCGGAACAGCTCGCACGGTAGGCCCTCGCCTGTCGCGACCGCCCCGTCACCCACGCCGGCGACGCTTGCCAGCACGCAAAAATCCTCGGGCGCGTAGCCGATGGCCCCAAGCGCCTTGCCGACGGCGTAACCTTCGCCGATACCAGGGCCGATACCGGCGATCATTGCGCAGCCCGCGCCGAGAGCGCAGCCGCCGCGCCATCCGGGCCGGCGGCAAGCTCGCCACCCGAACGCTCGGCCTCGTCCAAATCGCCTTTGACCAGCACGATCGGCGAGCACGCGTTGCCCGCGATACGCACGCCGCGACCCGCGAGCGATGCGAGCTCCTGCTCGGCCGCCTGGGCGATGGCTTCTTTTTTCTGGCTTTGTGACGTGGGCATGCGCTCTCCAATCGTTTGCGTGCCCACCATTATATAAAAGAGCCGGCCGCGAGTGGTTGCTTTGCGGGCGGCTGGGTATAAGCACGGTCGTACTGAGTTTTACGCGGCCAAGCCGCGTCGCATTATGGAGGTCACCATGGCTGACATTAATCAGATTACCCCCGAGAACTTCGATTCCATCGTTAACGACAGCCTGCCCGTACTGGTCGATTTTTGGGCACCGTGGTGCGGGCCCTGTCGATCCCTCTCGCCCATCGTTGACGAGGTTGCCGATGAGCTGGCGGGCAAGCTTGCCGTTGCCAAATGCAACGTCGACGACAACCAGGACCTGGCCATGAAGTATGGCGTCATGAGCATCCCCACGCTGGTTGTGTTTAAGAACGGCGAGGAGATTGACCGCTCGGTTGGCGCTCTGCCTAAGGCGAGGCTGCAGGCGCTGCTTGAGAAGCATCTGTAATACGCTTGTTACTTACCCGCCGTCTATGAGCGCTTTTGCACCGCTCGCCGGACTTCTGGATGCACCGAGTGCAACCACGGATAGTATGGTAGTCACAAATAGCCCCCAGTGAACGGGTGCGGGTCGCACAGACTCGTACCCGTTTTCTTATGCAGCTGCGCGCAGAGCGGGCGTAGTAAAATCTGAACCACTGATTAGACCCGTACAAAGGAGACTTTCCATGCATGATGTTGGAATGAACATGAGTCAGCTTGCCATGAGCGTCAAGCAGGTCGACGACACCATCGAGCTCGCTCATGAGTGGAGCCATCAGCTGCTGCATGCGACCGAGAATTTTGACATGGAGCGCATCGGCGCCAAGCTCGAGGCAGCCATGGCCGCGCTGCACGAGGCCCACGACGCACTCGAGGGCTACGAAGAGGCCATCGAGGCCGACCACAACTCCGTCGGATCCGTGAAGCTGGTGTAAAGTGGCCGAACACGAGCATGGCAGCGGGTACGAGCACGAGCATCCGCACGGGGCGGACGGTGACGCGGGCTGCCACTGTAGTGGCTCCAGCTCCGAGCTGGTCCGTTTTTCGGTTACCGCACCCGACGACCTGCTGCGCCGCTTTGACGAGCAGATCGCGCGCCGCGGCGACGTGGCCAACCGCTCCGAGGCCGTGCGCGATTTGATTCGCGCCTCGATCGCCAAAGAGCAGATGCGCACGCCCGATGAGCATGTTATTGGGTCGCTCACCATGATCTACGACCACCATACCGGCGACCTGACGCGCCGTCTGGACGAAGTGCAGCACGACTACACCGACGAGATCGTATCGACCATGCACGTGCATCTGGATCACCACAACTGCTTGGAGATTCTGGCGCTCAAGGGTCGCGGCGAGCGCGTCTACGAACTAGCCGACCGCCTGCTGGGCCTGCGCGGCGTTAAGCACGGCGAGCTCACGTGCGCCGCCACCAAGCAGAGCCTGGGGCTGTAGCGGGATTTCCCGCAGCGCACCTGCCAAATAGGGACAGGTTTGTTTTGGCAGGTTTAGCGTTTTACCTACCAAAATAAACCTGTCCTTTTTTTCGTCGGTTTTGATGAGGGGTGTCGCATGCGGCATGTGCATATTCATGTGACGGGCATTGTGCAGGGCGTTGGCATGCGACCGTTTGTGTATCGCGAGGCCATGGCGCATGGCATTTGCGGATGGGTGCTCAATGCGGGCGACGGCGTGCATATCGAGGCGCACGCTCCGGCCGATGCACTCGATGCTTTTGTTGCCGCGCTTTCCGAGCATGCGCCTGCGGCGGCTCGCGTAGAGCATGTCGAGGTTGTGGACTTGGCAGCCAACGGTTGGGATGCCGCCAATGAACAGGGCTTTCGCATCGTAGCATCGCAGGACCAGACCGCACACACGACGCTCGTCTCGCCCGACATCGCTACCTGTGACGATTGCCTGCGCGAATTGTTCGATCCCGCCGACCGACGCTATCACTACCCCTTTATCAACTGCACTAACTGCGGGCCACGCTTTACCATCATCCGATCGTTGCCTTATGACCGAGCGGCCACGTCGATGGATTGTTTTCCCATGTGTCCCAGGTGTGCCGCGGAGTATGCCGACCCACTCGACCGGCGTTTTCACGCGCAACCCGATGCCTGCTTTGATTGCGGGCCGCATATTACGTGGCGCGAGGCTGTAAACGGCGATGCGTGCGGGAATTCGTCCGCGACACCGGCCGTCGGCACCACACGCGAGGCCAGCGACACTATCATCGAGCGCTGCGTTGAGCTGCTGGCCAGCGGTGGCATCGTCGCCATCAAGGGCCTGGGCGGATTCCACCTGGCCTGCGATGCTGCCAACGAACAAGCGGTGCGCGAGTTGCGCCGTCGCAAACGCCGCAGCAACAAACCACTTGCCGTCATGGTGCGCAGTCTTGCTGATGCCGGGCGCCTGTGCCATATCGACGACGCTGAGCGCGAGCTTCTCGCCGGCAGTATCCGCCCCATTGTGCTGCTGCGCCGACGTGCTGCTTGCGAGAGCGGCGGCTCCCCCGACGCCCTCGCGCTCGCGCCGTCCGTCGCGCGCGACCTTCCTGAGCTCGGCGTCATGCTCCCCTATACGCCGCTTCAACATCTGTTGCTTGCCGCGGCAGAAGCCTGCGGTATGCACGCGCTCGTCATGACCAGCGGAAACCTAAGCGAAGAACCCATCGAGACCGACGACGACCTTGCCTGGGAACACCTCGTTGCCGCCGGCATCGCCGACGCGTTGCTCGGCAACGATCGCGCGATTCTCTCGCGCTACGACGACTCTGTAGTGCGCGTGGTTGACGGCGCCGTTGTGCCCGTACGCCGCGCTCGCGGATATGCACCCCAGCCGCTGCCGTTGCCGGCGCTCGACGGCGCTCCGTCCTGCGTGCTCGCCTGCGGGCCACAACAAAAGGCCACGATTTCGCTCACGCGTGAAGGGACGAACGGCGAGGCGACCTGTTTTGTGTCGCAGCATATCGGCGATGTTGAAAACGGCGGGACCTTCGATGCCTGGAACGCCGCGCGCACGCGCTTGGAAGATCTCTTTGACTTGGCGCCCGCCGCCTTGGCCTGCGATGTGCACCCCAGCTATCTATCGGGCCAGTGGGCGCGCGAGCAGGCGCGAAAATGCAATCTGCCGCTCGTCGAGGTGCAGCACCATCATGCGCATATCGCGAGCGTAATGGCCGAGGCCATCGCCGCGGGCCAGCTTACAACCGACGCGCGCGTCCTTGGCATCGCCTTTGACGGCACCGGCGCCGGCACCGATGGGACCATTTGGGGCGGCGAGTTTCTTGTTGCCAGCCTTGGCGGCTTTGAGCGCGCCGCGCATTTGCGCACCTGGG
>URWQ01000168.1 GCA_900551635.1 uncultured Collinsella sp.
GGCGACATGTCCGACTGGCTGGAATTGAAGAATAACACCGACCAGACCATTCGTCTGAGCGGCTATTATCTGAGCGACAAGGAAAATAAGCCCATGAAGTGGTGCTTTCCCGAAGGCGCTTCCATTCCTGCGGGCGGATATTATCTGGTCTACTGCAGCGGCAAGGATAAAATGCAGCAGAACGGCATTCCCCACACCAATTTCCGCATCAGCGCCGAACGGGAAACGCTGGTCCTCAGCGACGCAGGCGGCCATTTGCTGGATCGCGTCACCCTCGAGAACGTGCCGGTGGACTACTCCATCGGCCGTGATTCCAGCGGCAATCTGGTTCAGTTTGTCCTGACCACGCCTGGCCAGAGCAATGACGCCAACGGTCAGGCCAAGGCGGATGAGCTGATCCGTGCCTACAATCCAACGGGGGTCATCATCAGCGAGGTGCTGGCCTCCAACGACTCTGTCGCCCTGGGTGCTTCCGGGGCGACGGTGGATTATATCGAGCTGTACAACACCAGCGGTTCCACCGTCGATCTGTCCAGCTACGGCCTGAGCGACTCTCTGAAGCGTCCCCGGCGCTGGCAGTTTCCGCAGGGAACAACGCTCGGTCCCGGTGAATATCTGGTCGTCTACTGCGACGGCAAAAGTACTCTGACTTCCAATACTGAATACCACACCAATTTCAAGATCAAACGGGCGGGCGGCGAGGCCGTCACCTTTTGCGACCCCACCGGCAAGGTGCTGGATACCGTCCAGTATATGACTGCCGATGTGGAAGATGAATACATCGTGGCGCAGGCCAATGAGCCGCTGGATGAAAACGGCCATTTTGTCAACGAAAAAGTTTCCGTCCGGTATCGCGACAGCGTCCAGGAGGTCCCCCGCGACAAGGTGGACTACATGGATGTTTCCCCCAAGATGGTGGTTTCCGTTGCCACCGCTATGATCCCCTTCCTGGAGAACGACGATGCCAACCGTGCCCTGATGGGCGCCAACATGCAGCGTCAGGCCGTGCCGCTGGTTCACCCTGCCGCTCCCTATGTCGGTACCGGCATGGAGCGTCGCGCCGCCCTGGACTCCGGCGAGGTCACCCTGGCCAAGAACGCCGGCGAGGTCATCTTTGCCGACGCCGCCAAGATCATCGTCAAGCATGCCGGCGGCATGGACGAGTATCACCTGGCCAAGTACCAGCGCTCCAACCAGTCCACCTGCATCAACCACCGTCCGCTCGTGCGCGTCGGTGACACCGTTGAGCAGGGCGAGCCCCTGGCTGACGGTCCTTCGACCGACCATGGCGAGCTCGCACTGGGTCAGAACCTCACCGTGGCATACATGCCGTGGGAAGGCTTTAACTACGAGGACGGTATCGTCGTGTCCGAGCGCCTGGTGGCCGAGGACCTGCTGACGACCATCAACATCACCCGTCACGAGATCGATGCTCGCGACACCAAGCTCGGCCCCGAGGAGATCACCCGCGAGATCCCGAACCTCTCCGAGGACATGCTTGCCAACCTCGACGAGGACGGCATCATCCGCATCGGCGCCGAGGTCGGCCCTGGCGACATCCTGGTCGGCAAGGTCACGCCTAAGGGCGAGAGCGCTCTGACCGCCGAGGAGCGCCTGCTGCGTGCCATCTTCGGTGCCAAGGCCCACGACGTCCGCGACACCTCCCTTAAGATGCCTCACGGCGCTTACGGCCGCGTCATCGATGTCGTCCGCTTTAGCCGCGAGAACGGCGACGACCTGGCCCCCGGCGTCAACGAGCAGGTGCGCGTCTACGTCGCCCAGCGTCGTAAGATCCAGCAGGGCGATAAGATTGCCGGTCGCCACGGCAACAAGGGTGTTATCTGCAACGTTCTGCCGGTCGAGGACATGCCCTACATGGCTGACGGTACCCCGATCGACGTTATCCTCAACCCGCTGGGCGTTCCTTCGCGTATGAACGTCGGCCAGCTGCTCGAGTGCCACCTTGGCTGGGCTGCTGCGTGCGGTTGGGATACCGAGCAGGCCGACTCCGACAAGTACGTCCCCGGTCCGTTCTTCACCGCGACGCCCGTCTTCGACGGCGCCAAGGAGGACGAAATCGCCGAGGTCATCCGTCGTGCCAACAAGAACATGCTCAACAAGGCCACCGCTGCCTTTGGCGATCACATGCGTCCCGAGTTTGTCACCCAGCTTGACGAGCGCGGCAAGACCCGTCTGTTCGACGGCCGCACCGGCGAGGAGTTCCGCGAGCCCATTACCGTGGGTACGTCCTACATCCTCAAGCTCGGCCACATGGTCGACGACAAGATCCACGCCCGTTCGACCGGCCCTTACAGCTTGGTTACCCAGCAGCCTCTGGGCGGCAAGGCCCAGTTCGGCGGCCAGCGCTTCGGCGAGATGGAAGTTTGGGCACTGTACGCATACGGTGCTTCCAACGTCCTGCAGGAGATCCTGACCGTCAAGTCCGACGATACCGTGGGCCGCGTCAAGACCTACGAGTCCATCGTCAAGGGCGAGAACGTCCCGGTTCCGGGTATCCCCGAGTCCTTCAAGGTTCTCGTCAAGGAGATTCGTTCGCTCGCACTGGACATCGAGCCCATGCACGATGCCGACGAGGACGCCTCCGCCCCTGTGACCGCCGAGGAGACCTCTGCTCTCGACGACCTGGCTGCGCTCGCCGGCGTTGACGCCGACGTCGAGGCCGAGGATGCCGAGACCGCCGAGGCACCCGAGGCTGTCGCCGCCACGACCACTGATAAGGAGTAGTTGACTGTGGCAGATTTCGAAGCTACTGATTTTGACTCGGTAAAGATCTCCCTTGCCTCCGCCGACCAGATCCGTTCCTGGTCGCACGGTGAGGTCAAGAAGCCGGAGACCATCAATTACCGTACCCTCAAGCCCGAGAAGGACGGCCTGTTCTGCGAGAAGATCTTCGGTCCCGCCAAGGACTGGGAGTGCTCTTGCGGTAAGTACAAGGGCATCCGCTTTAAGGGCATCGTCTGCGAGCGCTGCGGCGTCGAGGTCACCTCGGCCAAGGTGCGTCGCGACCGCATGGGCCACATCGAGCTCGCCGCTCCCGTGTCCCACATCTGGTACTTCAAGAGCCCCACGAGCTTCCCGATGAGCCGTATGCTCGACATCAAGTCCAAGGACCTCGAGAAGGTTCTGTACTTTGCCAGCTACATCATCACCGAGGTTGACTACGAGGCTCGCGAGGCCGATGCCGACGACCTGCGCGAGGAGCTCGCCGCCGATCTGGAAGAGATCGATGCCGAGTGCGCCCGTCAGATCGAGTCCCTCAAGGAGCAGGGCGACCCCGAGAACTTTGACGAGTTCTCCGACGAGGAGCCGCTGACCCCCGAGGAGATCGCCTCTGGCATCGTCGACATCGAGGAAGAGTGCAAGGACGAGAAGCAGCTCCGCACGGACGCCTTCAACGCCTTCATGAAGCTCACCGAGCGCGACCTCATCTCCGATGAGCCGCTGTTCCGTGAGATGACCCGTTACTACTCCATGTACTTCAAGGGTGGCATGGGTGCCGAGGCTGTCCGCGACCTGCTCGCTGCCATCGACCTCCCCTCCGAGGCCGAGAAGCTCAAGGCCATCATTGCCGACGAGGATTCCCAGAAGCAGAAGCGCGAGAAGGCCGTCAAGCGCCTTGAGGTTGTTGACGCCTTCCTGAAGGGCGGCAACAGCCCCGCGAACATGATCCTGGACGTCATCCCGGTCATTCCGCCCGATCTGCGCCCGATGGTCCAGCTCGACGGCGGCCGCTTCGCCGCGTCCGACCTCAACGACCTGTATCGTCGCGTGATCAACCGCAACAACCGACTCAAGCGCCTGCTCGACCTGGACGCCCCTGCGATCATCGTGAACAACGAGAAGCGCATGCTCCAGGAGTCTGTGGACGCCCTGTTCGACAACGGCCGCCGTGGTCGCCCGGTCTCTGGCCGCGGCGGTCGCCCGCTCAAGTCGCTCGCCGAGGCCCTCAAGGGCAAGCAGGGTCGTTTCCGTCAGAACCTGCTTGGTAAGCGTGTT
>URWQ01000169.1 GCA_900551635.1 uncultured Collinsella sp.
GCCGGCATGCACGCCCTCGGCGGCATTTGTCAGCTCGTCGGCGGGGCGAACCGAGTTGTCCTCGTCCACGGGAACGGCGACGACGCCGGCGCACACCGTGGCGCCGTCACGCTCGCCCGTCAGGATGTCGGTCATGGCCACGTGCTCCAAGATCTGCACGTTATCCAGCTTGCGAACGGCCTGGAGCAGCTTGGTCGTGATCTCCTTGCCCGTGATATCGGCATGGAAGGCAATGCGCGGGCGGCTGTGTGCGCCCTCGCGGGTAAAGTCGAGGCTGCCGTCGGCCTTGCGCTCAAAATCCACGCCCATCGCTAGCAGGTCGTTGATGACCGAGCGGCTCGAGCGGATCATGATGTCGACGCTCTCGCGGCGGTTCTCGTAGTGGCCGGCGTGCATGGTGTCCTCAAAGAAGGCATCATAGTCCGAGCCTTCGGGAAGCACGCAGATGCCGCCCTGCGCGAGCATCGAATCGCACTCGTCGACAGCGCCCTTGGAGAGCATGATCACGCGCGTGCTCGTCGGCAGATTGAGGGCCGCGTATAGACCCGCCACGCCGCAGCCGGCAATGACGACGTCGCACTCCATGTCGGGGTATTGTTTGGTTTCCATAGGAATCCTCTCCCTTGTATTGTGGCGTAAGGGGCTGTCCCTCATGTCACATCGTTCTAGCGCGCCGCGTACTCGAGCATGCGGTCGAGCGTGAGTTTGGCTTGGTCGGCAGCCTCGTCCGACACGCCGATCTGCACCTCGCCACCGCCCGTCTCCAGGCAGCGCACGAGCTTTTCGAGCGTGATGAGATCCATGTTGACGCAGGTGGGCTGCACCGCGGGGAAATAGAACTTTTTGCCGGTGCCCTCGCAGCGGCGCTCGAGCTCGTAGAGCACGCCGCGGACCGTCACGATGATGAACTCACTCGCGTCCGACTCCTCGGCGTACTTGATGATACCGGCGGTGGAGCCGATGTAGTCGGCCTCGGCAAGGACGTCGGCCTTGCACTCGGGGTGCGCCAGCACGAGCGCGTCGGGATGCGCTTCCTGCGCGTCAACGATCTGCTCGACGGTGATGATGTGGTGGCGCGGGCAGTAGCCATTGTTGAGGATGACGTGCTTTTGCGGCACCTGCTCGGCTACGAAGCGACCGAGGTTTTGGTCGGGAATGAACAGGACGTGCTGCTGCGGCAGCTCGGACACGATCTTAACGGCGTTGGAGCTGGTGACACACACATCGCTCCAGCTCTTGATCTCAACCGTGGAGTTGACGTAGCAGACCACGGCAAGGTCGTCGCCGTACTCGGCGCGCGCCGCGTCGACCGTCTCGCGCTTGACCATATGAGCCATGGGGCAGTCCGCGCCCGGCTCGGGCAGCAGCACGGTCTTGGTGGGGTTGAGCAGCTTGGCGCTCTCGCCCATAAACTCCACGCCGCACAGCACGATGGTCTGCTGCGGCAGGCTTTTAGCAAGCTTTGCCAGGTAGAAGCTGTCACCGACGTAATCGGCAACGGCTTGGACCTCGGGCGCCACATAGTAGTGCGCCAAGATCACCGCGTCACGTTGGGTTTTTAGTTGCTGAATGGCCTCGACGAGCTCTGCGGGCACCAGTGCCGCGCGCTCCGTTGCCGTCGTTGCCGATGCTAGGCCGGCCGCGATATCGCGTGCAAACTCCGACGCATCCATGTTCGCGCTCTGTGCCATCAAGGCCCCTCTCTTTTGGCGAATCTTGGGGCTTTAGTATGACACCTAGGTTTACAGCTGACAAGACAGCTGTAAACCTAGGTGTAAAGTTGAAATAAAGATTCAATCATGCGGCAAGTCCATTTTCGAACTGGCAAGCTGAGGATAGCCGGGCTTTCGATAGCGCAGGAGGCATCTTTCGCCACCGCAACACCGCTTGGCGCGAGCTGCACGCCGTGGGGCGCAAACGGTCCGCACCCCCGCAAGCGGCGCGTGCCCGATGTGGCAAAATCGAACTACTTAAGGGGGCCGAATGCTCAAGATTATTGCCTGCGACGATGATGTCGCTTTTCTAGATAGACTGCACCGGATGATCGACCGTTGGTCGACCGAGACGGGCACGGCGGTCGATGTTGCGCTCGTCACGCGCGGCGAGGACCTGCTGGCCCGCCATGCCGCATCGCGCGCCGACATCATTCTGCTCGACATGATCATGCCGCTCGTCAACGGCATGGACACCGCGCGCGAATTGCGCCAGGCCGATACCGCCGTGTGCCTGGTGTTCCTCACCTCGTCGCCCGAGTTCGCACTGGAGTCCTACGAGGTCCGTGCTTTCGACTATCTGCTCAAGCCCGTGACTTACGAACGCCTGGCGCAGTTACTTAACGAGCTTTCGAGCATGCGCCCGGCGGCAACCGACGAGCTCGTGATCAAAACTTCCTTTGGCTACCACGCCCTGCGCCTGTCCGACATCGAATATGCCGAGGCGCGCAACAAGCACGTGGTCTTCCACCTGCGCGACGGACGCGATATCGAGGCACTCGAGTCGTTCCGCAGCGTCGAGGACCGCTTGGAGCAAAACGCGGTCTTCTTTAAATGCCACCGCAGCTACCAGGTCAACCTGCGCAATATCGATCACTTTGACCGCACGGACATCGTTATGCGCTCCGGCGCGTGCATCCCGCTTTCGCGCAGCTGCAAGCAGGGATTCCAAGACGCCTACTTTGCGGCGCGCTTTGAGGGTGGGAGAGACTGATGGCCTCCTCGGTCGAAATGGTCCTTTGGGCAATCCACCACGCCACGACGCTGCTCTTTGGCGTCTTTGCCTCGGCGGCGCTGTGCGGTGTCGAGATCAACCGGCGTCATGCGCTTGAACTGGTGCTGGTCGGTGCCGTAACCGGATGCGCATTTGGCCTCGCCAATGCCGTCGGCGGCGAGCTTTTTGCCCGCCAGGTATATCCGCTCGTCGTGCATTTGCCTCTCGTCATCTATTTGTGCGCGCGCTACCGCCTGAGCCCGCTGCTTGCCGTGCTCGGCATTACGAGTGCCTATCTGAGCTGCCAGTTCAGCAATTGGATGGGCATCGCCGCATTTGCCGCAACCGACTCGCAGATCGCGTACTATCTGGCGCGCATCGCGACCACACTCGCCGTCTTTGCCGTCCTGTTGCATTGGGCCGGCGACATCGGTCCGCGCTTGGCGATTAAAAGCACCACCGAGCTGGGCATCCTTTTAATCCTGCCGCTCGTCTATTACGTCTTTGACTATGCCACCAACGTTTACACCACGCTGTTCCACTCGGGCTCGGTGGTAACGGTTGAGTTTTTGGCATTTGCGCTCTGTGCCTTCTATCTTATGTTTCTTGCCGTTTACCTGCGCGAATACGAAGAAAAGGAAACCGCCGAGCGAGAGCGCTGGATGCTCGAAACCCGCGACAGCGCCGCCATCAAAGAGCTCGAGGCTTGGCGTCAATCTGGGCGCGAGCTGTCGATTCTTCGCCACGATATGCGCCACTTCCTACGCGGCCTGGCCGCTTTAATTGAGGAGGGCCACACCGACGAGGCGCTCGATCGCATCGACGAACTCTGCGAAGCCGGCGACCGCACCGCCGTACGCCGCTTCTGCGCCAACGAGACCGTAAACATCGCGCTTTCGTCATTTAACTCGGATATCAATAGAAACGGCATTACCGCCAACCTGCGCGCCGCCGTACCCGAAACCATCCACGTAGGTGACGCCGACCTGTTTAGCGTACTCTCAAATGCCTTGGAAAACGCTATCACCGCCGCAAGCGCCGCACCCCAAGGAAAGCGATTCGTCGACTTTGACCTGCGATTAGAGGACGGCCAGCTGCTGCTGTTAGTTTCCAACACGTTTGACCGCGCGCCGCGCATGGTCGACGGCATGCCCGTGACCCGGCATGCGGGCCACGGCTTTGGCACCAGGAGCATTAAGCTTGCCGTCGAACGCATGAACGGCAACTGTCAGTTCCGCATCAACGGCGACCGGTTTGAGCTTCGCGCCGTGATGTAGGGGC
>URWQ01000170.1 GCA_900551635.1 uncultured Collinsella sp.
ACAGCGGCGTCTTGCCCTCGGCTGCGAACTGTTTGGCAAGGCCGGCGGGAACCTTCGCGCCCAACTCGTCCATCAGGCGCATATTGCCGGCGGCAATGGCGTTTTGCCCCTCGCGTGCCGTAACGCCTCGCCCGGGCACGGCGGTAAAGTCCTCGACCATGCGCGCGACAATTCCGCGCTCCTCGCACTCGGCCATAATCGCCTCGGCCAGCGGGTGCTCGCTTGAGCGCTCCAACGCGGCGGCCAGCTTGAGCAGCGCCTTTTCGCTCATTGCGGGCGAGCCGTCGGCGCGCGTGGCTACCACGATATCGGTCACGGCAGGCTTGCCGCGGGTGACCGTGCCCGTCTTATCGAGCACCACGGTGCCCACGCTGCGCAGGTTTTCCAGCGCCTCGGCGCTCTTAAACAGAATGCCCATCTCGGCGCCCTTGCCAGTGCCCACCATAATGGCGACGGGCGTGGCCAGGCCGAGCGCACACGGACAGCTGATCACCAGCACGGCCACGGCGGAGGTGAGCGCCTCGTTCACGCTGCTGGTCAGTGCCATCCACACCGCAAAGGTCACGGCCGAGATCGCGAACACCACGGGCACGAACACGCCGGCGACCTTGTCGGCCAGGCGGGCGATAGGCGCCTTGGTGGCGTTGGCGTCCTCGACGAGCTGGATGATCTTGGCAAGCGACGTGTCGGCGCCCACGCGTGTGGCACGGAAGGTAAACGATCCGGTGCGGTTGACCGTGGCGGCGTTGACGGTGTCACCGGTGGCCTTTTCCACGGGGATGGACTCGCCGGTGAGCGCGCTCTCGTCCACGGCCGAGCTGCCCTCGAGCACCACGCCATCGACGGGGATGGACTCGCCGGGGCGCACGCGCAGGACCTGGCCGGGAAGGATGCTGTCGACGTCGACGGTGGTCTCGCTGCCGTCCTCCGCCACGACGGTCGCGGTCTTAGGCGCCAAGTCGATGAGCGCCTCGATGGCGCCGCCGGTTTTGGACTTGCTGCGCGTCTCGAGGTATTTGCCCACGGTGACGAGCGACAGGATGGTGCCGGCGCTCTCAAAATACAGGTTGTCCATGCCTGTCATCATGGCCTCGTGCACCTGACCTGCGGCTAGCTGGTCGGCCATGATGAACATGGCGTAGAGCGACCAGGCGATGGAGGCGGTGGCGCCCACGGCAATAAGGGCGTCCATGGTGGGCGCGCCGTGCGCGAGCGATTTAAACCCGTTGATAAAGTACGCGTCGTTGACGTAGACGATGGGGATGAGCAGGACGAGCTCGGTGAGCGCGAGTGTCATGCTGTGGGTATGGTCGGTGAAGATGCCGGGCAGCGGCCAGCCGAGCATGTGCCCCATGCCTGTGTAAAACAGCGGGATGAGGAAGATGATCGAGATGATGAGGCGGGTACGCATGGCAGAGGCAGCGGCCTCCAGCTTTTTGGTGGGCGACTCCATATGGGCGGCGCCGGACCTGGCTTGCGCACTTCCGCTTTGGACAGCGTCGGTGCCCGTGCTGACGGGCGAGGCCGAGTAGCCAGCGCGATCGACAGCGCTGCAGATATCGTCGGGGGAGACCTGCGCGGGGTCATAGTCGACCATCATGGAACCGGCGAGCAGGTTGACCGCGACGCTTTGGACGCCGTCGAGCTTGCTGACGGCGCGGTCCACGTGCGCCTGGCAAGCGGCGCACGTCATGCCGCCCACATCAAACTTATCTTGAGCCATGGCTCCTCCTTTCTGTGGTTCGGTGTTGAAAGTGTTAACCTGCCGATACTATACACCCATACCCCCTGGGGGTGTCCAGTACAGAAAGAAATGTATGACATTTCGTTACAGATGAGGGTGGTTGGTTGGCCGATGGACCGTCTCAACCAATCATCTCAATCTGTAACGTCTGGACCGGTTTTTGAACCATAGCTGTTACAGATTTAGACAAACATTTCAGCCGAAAACTAACGTCTCGATCTGTAACATCTGGGGACCGTTTTGCCTGCTAGATGTTACAGATCGAGACAAACCATTAGAGGGCAACCCGAACATCTCGATCTGTAACAGTAAGACCGATAATTGGGTCCTAGTTGTTACAGATTGAGATGTTGTCTCGCGGGGTTGGGGTTTGTCTCGTTCTGTAACATCTAGACCTGTATCTGCCGAGCTAGTGTTACAAATCGAGACAACTGCCGGGGAGGGGTCCCGTCACGGCAAGACGCCCGCCGCCTAGATACAGAATCCGGGGATCACACAGGTTCGTTTATTTGGCTTGTCCGCAGGCGTTGCGTACGTAAAGGCGTCGCCGTCGTGGCCCACGCGATTCAAATAGAGTGTGCCTCCACTCTCCGATGTGTCAGGACTCGCCGTTCGTTCCCACCAACAGGTGTCCTTGCCCTTCCACTGGCGGACCATCGTCTCGTTCGTGGAATACGGGCTCACCTTGAGCTCGCGGAAGAGCTGATACTCCTTGCCCTCGCCGTTGTAGATGTCTGCCAGGTAGTGATAGCCCTCGGCAAACGAATCGGGTGGTTGCGTACCGCACAACTCGACCATGGCGGGAAGCCAAAGGGTCGCGGGCAGCTCGCTCAGACACGATGCGCTTCTGGCGGCGCCAACGTTATTCGAGACCTTCTTGACCCCTTTAATGAGTGCGCGCAACTCGTTGGGCAGCAGCTTAAGGCCGTCGCCGTTGAGCCATTCCCGCAGCTCGCAATCTGCCCAGCCGGCGCTCGGCGGTTCAGCCGCAGCGTTGCGCTCGGCAATACCCGCATCGAACATAAACGTCAATCCGGCCTTGCCCGTCCCGTCCAGAAGCTCATCGTGGCGGATGCCCACAAGCTGCGCGCCAACCTGCAGCCCGTTGGTGAGCGTGACACGTTTGGTACACGGATAGGGGATATGCCCATCGGCATCGAGCAGGTGATAGCGCTTGGCAATCTCGCGTGCCTCGCTACGGGTCTCGGCGGCCTTAATCTTGAGCGAAATCTCCTGCAGCTGATCCCAGGTGTAGTCGTCAAGCGAACCGCGGATGCCGTCCAGGTAGTCGGGGATGCCAAAGCCATGGGTCGCCGCCCCAATGACGCTGAGCCCCGCAACGGCTGCAACGACGCCACCGATAATAAACCGGCGGCGGGTCATGGCATCGTGCCGGGCCTGCTCCAGGATCTCTCGCGCGCGCTCGCCGGCGACGTCGACCTTAAGGTGCGTACCGGAGTCGATGTCGATTGCGGCGTCACTGCCCGCGCCCTCGCGGCCCTCGGATTCGGCATCGGTGAGGTATGCCGAGAGCACCTCGAGCATCTGCTGCTCGGTGGGACGATCGCACTGCTCGACTGAGAGACCCTTCATGATGATTTGGACGAGCGCTTCATCGCCCTCGCAGCGCGGCTCGAGCGGTGCCGGCTTGGTCTTGATCTTTACGAGATAGAACGAGCCGGTTGCAGCGGCGTCCGTCGACTCAAAGTCAAACGGTTTGCGACCGCTGTAGAGCTGGTACAGAATGCTCGAAAGCGCATAGACATCGATTGCCGGAGAACGGCGAAGGGCCGCGATGCCTTCGATATCCTGCGTGAGCATCTCGGGCGCGGCGTATGCGGGCGTGGCAAAGCGCCAGATGTCGGCGCGCCGGGTGATCGTGTCGTCGCCGAGAGCCATGGTCGCGGAGCCCATGTCGATGAGGCAGGGGTCAAAGGAGCAATCGGCAATCTGCTGCTCGAGCGTTCGGCTGGTGGTGCGGAACATGATATTGGCAGGCGACAGGTCGCGATGGACGACCGGATTCACGAGGCCTTGGGTCATCAAGAGCGCACGAAGCACGGCGTTTCCGACGGCGGCGACCATCTGGGTGGTCAGCCCGCCCGAGGTGTCGTGCGGAAGCAGGGGCAGCGCCTGCTTGAGCGAGGTGCCCTCGACCCACTCCATGAGGATGAGCGGGTCATCCTCGCACGATCCGTAGCCATAGACGCGCGGAAATCCGCGCAGGTGCGA
>URWQ01000171.1 GCA_900551635.1 uncultured Collinsella sp.
CTTTTTTTCTGTTCTAAAATAGACAAGACCTGAATGCCATCACTTTGACGATCAGCAGATCACCGACCTGGTGCGCGGCGTCCGTACGTTCTACAAGAGCGGCGAGGTCCCCGTGCGCGAGCTTGAGCGCTTCCATGCCGACGGTCGCAGCGGCGAGCTCAACCGCTATGTGATTCTCAAGCGTCTGTAGGCACCGACGACTCGCCTTCGAGCCGCATCGCATCTTTCGGGCAAACTATGCCCACCCTTTTTTCAACCCATTGACGGAACGTGCAACCATGCGTTCCACACTTATGACCAAGGAGCCTCATGGGAGCCGTCCACGTTCGCACGCCTAAGAACTTTGTGCTCGAGGAGCGCCTGGAGCGCTACGCCGATGCGATTGAGACGAACCCCGAGGCCTATGTCGGAGATTGGCGCAAGGCCTGTGCGCCCGCAGGCAGCAAGCCCTTCGAACACCTTCATCTGGATCTGGGCTGTGGCAAGGGAACCTATCTGGTCGAGCGCGCCCACCGCGAGCCCGACACCCTCTTTATCGGCATGGACCAGGAGCCCATCTGCATCGCCTATGCCGCGCAGAAAATCTGCGAACAGGGGCTATCCAACGCACTCGTCCTGCCCCGAGGCGCCGCATCGCTGCCACAGCTGTTTGCCGCAGGCGAGCTCGATGCCATCACCATTAACTTTCCCACGCCGCAGCCCAAGGCCAAGTACGCTAAAAAACGACTCGTCCATGTCGACCATCTGATGCTCTATCGCCCGCTCTTTGCAGCCGGCGCCACCGTAACGCTGCGAACCGACAGCAAACCGTTGCGCGATTACGCCCTGGGACAGTTTGCCGCGGCCGGCTACGATACGCTTTGGGTAAGCGACGACGTCCGCCGCGACCATCCCGAGCATCCCGAGACCGAGTACGAGCGCCGCACGCGCGAGATGGGTGCCGCCGTCTATGGCATTTGCGCCACACCTGGAGCGCAGCCCAGCGATGAACAGCTCGCGGCGGGCCGCGCGCAGAAGCAAAGCCTAGCCTGCTACCTGCCCGATAACCTCGATGAGCTCGCCTATGTGCCTCTGGGCATGGAAGAGGCCGTCGAGAACTTTAGAAACCGTGCCCGCAAGGGCAAGAAGCGTCTACCGCAAGAGCGCTAACTTCACGCGCCCATTTCCTGCATTTTCTCGCGCGCTGGCACCCCGCGCCGCCGCTACGCCATAATAGTTGGCGGACAAACGCCGAGAGAAAGCAACCACATGGCACAGACCACGACAGATACCGCCGCCAGCACCGTCTCCGTCTCCGGCGCCGCCAGCTCATTCTCGGGCGGCACGGGAACCGAAGCCGAATTCGGCTCACTCGGTGCGCTCTCCCCCACCTGGTGGGAGCCCGAGGACGGCAGCGAGCCCGAACCGTGGCTCACGCCCGACCAGGCCTTCGAACGCTTCTTTGAATGGACGAGCGACCGCGGCATTGAGCTGTGGGATCACCAAGAAGAGGCCCTCATGGACCTGGCTGCCGGCGATCACGTCATCTTAGGCACACCGACCGGATCGGGTAAATCGCTCGTCGCGTTGGGCATGCTCTTTATGGGCATGGCGCAGGGCAAGCGCTGCTACTACACGGCTCCTATCAAGGCTCTGGTCAGCGAGAAGTTTTTCGACCTTGTGCAGGTGCTCGGCCGCGATAACGTTGGCATGATCACCGGCGATACGCACATCAACACCAAGGCGCCCGTCATCTGCTGCACGGCCGAAATCCTTGCCAACGATGCACTCCGCGAGGGCGAGGGCGCCGACGTGGGCTGCGTGGCCATGGACGAGTTCCACTACTTTGCCGACCCCGACCGTGGCTGGGCCTGGCAGGTGCCGCTGCTCACCCTGCCCCATACGCAGTTTATGCTCATGAGTGCCACGCTCGGCGATGTCACTGCCATCGCCGCCTCACTCGAGGAGCACACCGGCGCTGCTTGCGACTTGGTTGTCAACGCCCCGCGTCCTGTTCCGCTGAGCTACGACTATGTGACGACCTCCCTCGAGGGCACGGTCGAGCTCGCCATGCGCCGCGGCGAGGCCCCGCTCTATATCGTGCACTTTAGCCAGGACGCCGCCCTTGCGACGGCACAGTCGCTCGCCAATTTTGGCATCGCCAGCAAGGAGCAGCGCGAGGCAATTAAGGAAGCTGCCAAGGGAACGAGCTTCTCGACGGCCTTTGGCAAGATTCTCAAGCGCCTGCTTGGATGCGGCGTCGGCGTGCACCATGCTGGCATGTTGCCGCGCTATCGTCTGCTGGTCGAGCGCTTGGCGCAGCAGGGCCTGCTGCCCGTCATCTGCGGTACCGACACACTCGGCGTCGGCATTAACGTACCCATCCACACCGTGGTGCTCACCGCGCTCACCAAGTTCGATGGCTACAAGATGCGTCGTCTGCGCGCCCGCGAGTTCCATCAGATTGCCGGTCGCGCCGGCCGCTCGGGCTTCGATACCGAGGGCATGGTCATCGCCGAGGCGCCCGAGCACGAGATCGAGAATGCCAAGCTTATGGCCAAAGCGGGCGACGATCCCAAAAAGCTCCGTAAGATTAAAAAGAAAAAGGCCCCCGAGGGCTTTGTCACCTGGAACAAGCAGACCTTTGAGCGCCTGATCGAGACGCAGCCCGAGACGCTCAAGCCGCGCCTGCGCATCACGCACTCCATGGTGATTAGCGTGGTCGAGCAGGGCGGCGATGCCCGAGCCCGCGTACACGACCTCATCGAGACAAGCCTGCAGACCCCCGAGGAAAAGGCCAAGCTCGAGGTTCGCGCCGACGAAATCTTCGCCACGCTCATCGATTCCGGCGTCGTCGTTCGCACCGAGGTGCCGCCCGCACCCGACGCCCTGGCTGACGCCGCACCAGACATCGATTATGCGCTGACGGTCGATCTGCCCGAGGACTTCGCGCTCGATCAGCCGCTCTCGCCGTTCTTGCTTGCCGCGTTGGAGCTGCTCGATCCCGAGAGCGAGACCTATACCATGGATCTCATCTCAATGGTCGAGGCAACGCTCGAGGATCCCAAGCAGGTGCTGCGCGCACAGGAGCGCGCCGCACGCGATCGCGCTATGGCCGAGATGAAGGCCGACGGCATCGAATATGAGGAGCGCTTGGAGCGCATTCAGGATGTCACGTACGAAAAGCCGCTCGAGGATATGCTCGACGCCGCCTTTGACAAGTACTGCCAGGAAGTACCCTGGGCAAACGACTATCAGCTCTCTCCCAAGAGCGTTCTGCGCGATATGCTGGAAAGCGCGAGCGATTTTAAGGGTTACATTCAAAAACTCGGCATCGCCCGCTCCGAGGGCATTTTGCTGCGCTATCTGGCAGAGGCCTACCGTTCGCTCGACCGCACCGTACCCATCGAGAAACGCGACGAGCGCCTGCGCGACATTATCTCGTGGCTGGGCTTTGTGGTGCGCTCGGTGGACTCGAGCCTGGTGGACGAGTGGGAGAACGCCGGCAACCCGGCAGCCCTCGATGCCGCGCCGCCACAAGGCATCAACGAGGTCGTGGCGGACCGCCGCGGCTGCACGCTGTTGGTACGCAATGCGCTCTTCCGCCGCGTGACCCTTGCCGCTCGCGAGCACGTTCGCGACCTGGGCGAGCTCGACGACGACTGGGGCATGAGCGAGATCCGCTGGCAAAAGGCGCTCGATGCCTATCACGAGCAGCACGAGGAAATTCTCACCGACGGAGATGCCCGCAGTGCCGCGATGTTTTCCATCGATGAGTCCGACGAGAAGGCTGCACACGTGTGGCACGTGCACCAGATCTTTGCCGACGAGGATGGCGACCACGACTTTGGCATCATGGGCGATGTCGATCTGGACGCCACGCAAGATGGCGGCGAGGTTATCTTCAAAAACTACCGCGTCGGCTTTATCGAGGACCTGCTCGAGGACTAGCCGAACATACTGGAACGAAACAAGCGGGGCCGCTGGC
>URWQ01000172.1 GCA_900551635.1 uncultured Collinsella sp.
CGAGCTTGCACGGATAGGCGCCCAGGCGCATGGTGCCGCCCTTCTCGGTCACGTCCTCCTGCGAGCTCATCAGATCGATGACGCTATACGGGCCATCCGGATCGAACTCGGAGGAGCTGGCGCCGGCAAGGCCGACGACGTTGCGCGCAAATTCGCACACGGCCACCTGCATACCCAGGCAAATGCCCAGATACGGAATCTTGTGCTCACGGGCAAACTCGGCCGCGAGGATCTTGCCCTCCAGGGCGCGCTTGCCAAAGCCGCCGGGGACCAGGATGCCCGAGGCGTCGCCCAGAACCTCGGAGACATTCTGCTCGTCGAGGCTCTCGCCGTCGACCAGCTGGACGTCCACATGGCGATCGTAGAAGACGCCCGCATGGTGCAGGGCCTCGATAACCGACAGGTACGCATCGGGCAGCTGCGTGTACTTGCCCACGACGGCGATCTTCACCTTGTCGGCGTGATGGTTGGCGTGGTTCTGTTTGCGCAGGAACTCGTTCCACTCGCTCATGTCGCGCTCACGCGGGTCCAGACCCAGGCGCTCGCAAATGCGCAGGTCAAAATCCTGCTCGGCAAGCAGCTGCGGAACATCGTAAATGCTCGCGCAGTCCTCGTTGGTAAAGACACAATCGGTGTCGACGTCGCAGAAGCTTGCGATCTTTCCGCGGATAGCGTCATCGATATGGTGGTCGGAGCGCAGCACGATGATATCGGGCTGGATGCCAAAGCTGCGGAGCTCCTTGACGGAATGCTGCGTGGGCTTGGTCTTGACCTCGTGGGCGGCGGCGATATAGGGAACGAGCGACACGTGGATGTAGCAGACGTTCTCGGGGCCGGCCTCCTTGCGGTACTGACGGATGGCCTCGACAAACGGTTGGGACTCGATGTCGCCGATCGTGCCGCCCAGCTCGGTGATGACTACATCGGAGCCGGTCTGCTCCTCGATGCGGCGGAACTTGTCCTTAATGGCATTGGTGACGTGAGGAATCACCTGCACGGTACCGCCCAAAAAGTCGCCGCGACGCTCGCGGGCGATCAAGCTCTTATAGATGGCGCCGGTCGTAAAGTTGGAATCGCGGGTCAGGTTCTCATCAATAAAGCGCTCGTAATGACCCAGGTCCAGGTCGGACTCGTAACCATCCTCGGTAACGAAGACCTCACCATGCTGGAAGGGGCTCATGGTACCGGGGTCGACGTTCAGATACGGATCGGCCTTCTGCATCGTTACTTTGTAGCCACGCGACTTGAGCAGACGGCCCAGCGAGGCCGCGGTGATACCCTTGCCCAGAGACGAAACCACGCCACCGGTTACGAACACATGCTTGGTCATATTGAGTTACCTGCGCTTCCCGTAGAAGTTGTTTATCCACATCTTACGGGTCTTCATTGTAATACTCGCGCCGCGGACCGTTCGCAATTATTCTCGCGTGAGATTGCATTTCTCAATCTTGAAACAAAACGCCGCCCGGTTTCCCAGGCGGCGTCGCTATGGCAAGGGTTACATGCTGCTATCGATCAGCAACCTCGTCCTCAAGCATTTCTTGAACGAGCATGCCGGTACGGACGCCCTCAAGATACCACTCGCCACGTTCGGTGAGGCAAATGCCATTTGCAAGCTGACCGCCGTCGTCGCTATAACGCGAGACGACATCAATCATGCCTTCGGAATCCAAGCGATCGATTGCGGCGCGGGCACGATACGGCGAAACCCCCACGCGCTCGGCAAGCGTTTTGCGCGAGAAACCATACGGCCCGCCATTGTCTTCGGTTTGCTGGTCGATCTCCATCAACACCAGCACCTCGACACGCTTCATATCGTTGACACTCGCACGACCCTTGCCCGCCATAGCAGCCTCCTCAAACCGAGCACGAGCATCTAACGCGCCGTGCGCGACCGACACACCTCACGATGGCAGGTAATATCCATCATGCGGCATCCCGCTAAGGATGAAACAGTTACGGTTATTGTATACCGCTCAAATTGTTTCTAGGCAGGTAAACAGCTATTTTTCGCCGAAATAGGCGCTTTATTGATCAAAAAGCCGTACCGGGCGCTAACCCGATACGGCCAAAATGCAATGCAATTACCGCGGTGCTTCAAACTTAGCGATGGAAGAAACCGCGGCGCTCAAACTTGGGCTCGCAGCACACGTTGATACCCAGTTTGCGCAGTACCGTCTCGTCCGTCGGCGAGATAATCACGCTAAAGAAGGCATCGCAACCGCGCAGCTGCTCCAGGCCCGAAAGGACGCGAGCGGCCGTCTCACTCGTGGCCGAGGTGATCGACAGCGCCATAAGCGTCTCGTCGGTGTGGAGGCGCGGGTTTTTGCTGCCCAGGAAATGCGTCTTGAGCTTGCTGATGGGCTCGATCGCTTCATCGCTAATGACCTCGAGCTCAAGGTCGACGCCCGAGACATGCTTAAGTGCATTCATGATGAGCGAGCTCGCGGCGCCCAGGCGCGTGGAAGTCTTGCCGGTCACCACGGAGCCATCGGGCATGACCATGGCACCCACGGGACCACCCGTCAGCTGCTCCCTGGTGAGGGCCGCCGAGCGCGCCGGTGAGTAGTTCTTATCGATGCCGGCTTTCTTCATAATAATCTTGAGACGGTCGACTTGCTCATCGCCCACGCCGGTACGGCGCACATTTTCGACCGCGGTAAAGTAGCGGCGGACGATCTCCATCTTGGAAGCGTCGCGGCAGGCATCGTCATCGGTGATGGCAAAGCCGACCATATTGACGCCCATGTCCGTAGGGCTCTGGTAGGGGCTCTTGCCCAGGATCTTTTCCATCAGGGCACGGACTACCGGGAAGGCCTCGACGTCGCGGTTGTAGTTGACCGTGGTCTTGTTGTAGGCCTCAAGGTGGAACGAATCGATGATATTGGCGTCGTCGAGGTCAGCCGTGGCGGCCTCGTAGGCAATATTGACCGGATGCGTCAGAGGAAGATTCCAGACAGGGAAGGGCTCGAACTTGGCATAGCCGGCGGCCGTGCCATGCTTGTGCTCGTGATAGAGCTGAGACAGGCAGGTGGCAAGCTTGCCCGAGCCCGGACCGGGGGCAGTGACCACGACGAGCGGTCGGGTGGTCTCGACAAACTCGTTCTTGCCGTAGCCATCGTCGGACACGATCAGATCGACATCGTGCGGATACCCCTCGATGGGATAGTGCAGCTTGGCGGGAATACCGAGCGCGTTCAGGCGGTTGCGGAACACATCGGCAGCGGGCTGGCCGGCATACTGGGTGATGACCACAGCCGCGACGGCAAAGCCGTTGCCGCGGAACAGGTCGACCAGGCGCAGCACATCCTCGTCATAGGTAATACCGAGGTCACCACGAGCCTTGTTTTTCTCGATGTGGTTCGCGTTGATCGCGATGATAACCTCGACATCGTCGGCGATGCTCTTGAGCATGCGGAACTTGCTGTCCGGTTCAAAACCCGGCAGCACTCGGCTCGCATGATAGTCATCGAACAGCTTACCGCCAAACTCCAAATAGAGCTTGCCACCAAACTGCGAGATGCGCTCCTTAATGTGAGCAGCCTGCAGCTCGATATACTTCGCGTTGTCGAAACCCTGGCGCATGTATGGCTCCCGTCCCGTTTCCAATTAATGTTCTAGGCGATTATAACGGAGCAGACCCTCCCCAACGCCCAAGCAATCAACTGGCACCAACCAAACACGCCATCGATAAGTTGCGGTGAAATAGTTCCCGTTTAACCCCTCAAGACGGCCAAACAGGAACTATTCCACCGCAACTTCCCCTTTTGGCGCAAAGCAATCTGACCCCTTTGCACCAACAGCAGAAACGTTGCGGGCAGAGAACGGACAGCGAACAGGCACCAGAGCGAGCAAGCTGTCCCCCTGCAGCAACAATGGCAGCGCCGCAGGTGGGGCAAAAGTCAGCGAAAGCCCGCCAGAGCGAGCAAGGTGACGT
>URWQ01000173.1 GCA_900551635.1 uncultured Collinsella sp.
GCATCAGCAACCTATGCCGGCTCGCCCGCCGGTGTCGCAGGTCGCAACCACTTCGGCACCCGGCCAGTGACGGCGGACGGAATCGAGCGCCAGTGCCAAATCGGTATAGTCCTTGTACGGGTCGTGGCGCTCAACTTCAAAGTCGGTGGCGACATCGACCATCGCACGACCCGCATCGCTTACCGTATCGGCGTCACCTACGTATAAGTCACAGCTCAAGCCAGCACCCAGAAGGGCATCCAGGCCGCGGTCCACGGCGACAACGTGGTCGCACTCCCCTGCTAGCCTACGCAACAGATCCACGCTCGCCACCACGGGCGAACCGCAGACCACTAATACCTTGCAAGCCACAGCTCTCGCCTAACCCTCAAACGAAAGCACGCGGGCCAGATCCAGGTCCTCATAGCTATCGATAAAGATATCGCAGTTGGCGCGCACGTCGTCGCGCTTCATACGGCCGTGCGGGTCATAAATACCTACACGCTTAAAGCCTGCGGTGCCAGAGCTCATTAGGCCAAAGACGGCGTCCTCAAACACCCAAGCGCGCTCAAACTTGTGCCCATGGCGCTCCTCCAGGCGGCGCAGCGCCAGCTCGTACACATCGGGGAACTGCTTGGAGCGTCCCGCCTCGCCCGTCGTGGTAACAAACTCCATGTAAGCGTCGAGCCCCGCTCCTGCGAGCGCAGACTGTACCAGCTCGGCCGGCGTGGACGTAGCCACGCACATGGTAATGCCCGCCGCCTTTGCCTGCTCCAAAAATGCCAGGAGACCCTCGCGCGGCGGCACCTTGGAGTAGCCATCGATCAGGATGTCGCTCAGCTCGCGATACAGCTCCTCGCCATTCGTACCAATGCCCCACGTGTCGTGGTAGGCCTGGCACTCATCCTCCAGCGATAGATGTTCAAACTGGGCAAAGTCATCCACGGTCACGTCAATCCCGTGGCGGCGCAATAACTCTGGCTGAGCATAAGCCCAAACGGGGGTGCTATTAACCAGCGTGCCGTCGCAATCGAAAATAAAAGCAACCTTGGGAGCGGCGGTATGGGACATAAACGAACCTTTCGATGTCAAATGGTAAACAACCTGCTAAAAACGTTTTACGAAACGTCTGACTAACAATTTTGAAACCCTAATTGGTAAAACTGTCAAGAGTTTTACCACGGTAATTCTGCCAGTGGTATAAACATGTCGCTTACCGATTAAACGCCCCCGCAAATCCGCTTTCGTCCATAAAACTAACGCACAGGTGTTATCGTAGTTTCTGCCGAAAGTTCCACCGAGCACGCGAGGTGGAACGAATCACAGTAACTTCGCCGTCCCTTCGATTCGTGCAGCCTTGGACCTTTCGCATCTAGTCACCAAGGCAACACGCTGCCGCGTCATGATGGGATCAAACGTGAGCGATACAAAGCTAAAGCCAGCAACTAAAAAGCCTGCTATCCGTAAAGCCGCCCCGCACGCGCCGGAGCTCACCAAAGACGATGTCTATCTGTTTGGCATCGGCACATGGGAGCGCAGCTGGGAAAAGATGGGCGCGCATCCCGACACGCAGCAGCGCACGCGCGGCTGGCGCTTTTGCGTTTGGGCGCCCGATGTAAAAAGCGTCCATGTCATTGGCGAATTTAACGACTGGGATGAGGAAGCCAACCCGCTGGTGCCCGTGCATACGAGCGCTATCTGGGAAGGCTTTATTCCTGGCGCCGAGCAGGGGCAGCTCTATAAATATCTCATCGAGACCAACGAGGGCGAGAAGCTCTACAAGGCCGATCCGTATGCCTTTAAGGCCGAGTGCCCTCCTGGTACCGCTAGCGTGCTGTGGACCCTCGATGGCTACAAGTGGAACGACGCCGCGTGGCTCAAGCGCCGCGCCGGCCACAACCACATGTCGCAGCCGCTCAACATCTACGAGGTGCATATTGGCTCGTGGAAGCGCCACGGCGACGCGCCACAGGGCGAGCCCGACGAGTACGGCAACTACCCCGGCCCCATGGACCCCTTCCCCGCGCAACGCGGCGAGTTTTACACCTACGACGACCTGTCGGTGGAGCTCGTGGACTACGTGCGCGATATGGGCTACACGCATATCGAGGTCATGCCGCTTATGGAGCATCCCTTCGATGGCTCATGGGGCTACCAGACGACCGGCTACTACGCCGCCACGTCGCGCTACGGCAACCCGCAGCAGCTCATGCACTTTATCGATGCGTGCCACGAGGCGGGTATCGGCGTGATTATGGACTGGGTGCCCGGCGGTTTTTGCGCCGACTCCCACGGCCTTGCCACCTTTAACGGTCACATGCTGTTTGAGCACGAGATTCACCCCAACTGGGGCACGCATAAGTTTGACTTCGCCCGCGGCGAGGTCCGCTCCTTCCTGGTTTCCAATGTGCTGTACTGGCTCGAGAACTTCCACGTTGACGGCATTCGCATGGACGGCGTGTCCAGCATGCTGTACCTCAACTTTGGTATCGACGACCCCGGCCAAAAGAAGTTCAACAAGTACGGCACCGAGGAAGACCTGGACGCCAGCGCGTTTATCCGTCAGGTCAACTGCGCCGTGGAGGCACACTACCCCGACGTGATGATGATGGCCGAGGAGTCCACCGCGTGGCCGCTCGTGACCTATCCGCCGCAGGACGGCGGCCTGGGCTTCCACTACAAGTGGGACATGGGCTGGATGAACGACACCCTGCACTACATGCAGACCGATTTTCCGTGGCGCCCCGGCAACCACGGGCTGCTCACGTTCTCCATCATGTATGCCTTTACCGAGAACTTTATTTGCCCGCTGAGCCACGACGAGGTCGTGCACGGCAAGTGCTCGCTCATCGGACGCATGCCGGGCGACTGGTGGCGCCAGTTTGCCGGCCTGCGCACGCTGGCTTTCTACCAGATGACGCACCCCGGTGCCAAGCTCAACTTTATGGGCAACGAGATCGGCCAATTTATTGAATGGCGCTACTACGAGTCCATCCAGTGGTTCCTGACCGAGGAGTACGAGACCCATCGTCATCATCAGGCGTTTATCAAGGCGCTCAACCACCTGTACACCGCCGAGCCCGCCCTGTACGAGCGCGGCTACACCGACGACGGCTTTACCTGGATCGACGCGGACAACTCCAAGCAGTCCATCGTGAGCTTTGTGCGCCAGGGCGAAGACGTCGATGACGACCTGGTGATCCTGATCAACTTTGACCCGGCGAGCTACGAGAGCTTCCGCGTGGGCGTGCCGCGCGAGGGCGACTGGGAGGTCATCTTTGACTCTGACCGTCCCGAGTTTGGCGGCAGCGGCTATGCCGGCGAGGAGCCCTATACCTGCTCGAGCGAGCCCTATCCCTGGAACGGGCAGATGGACTCCATCGAGATCAAAGTGCCCGGTCTGGCTGGCGTGGTCCTTAAGCGCCGTGGTCCCAGCAGCTATAAGCCGCCCGTGGTCGAGGAGCCCAAGAAGGCGACGCGCAAGCGTGCGTCCTCGGTGAAGCTCAAGACCGCGGCTGCTAAGAAGGCTCCGACCAAGGCGAAGGCTGCCAAGCCCGCTGCCAAGGCTTCGGCCAAGTCCACCACAGCCAAGAAGGCAGCCACCAAAAAGGCTGCTCCCAAGACCAAGGCAGCTGCTGTTAAGGCTCCTGCCAAGAAAGCGTAACAAAGGCGTTACCACTGTAACTACCCGCCCCGCGGGGGCGTAGGATACATGTCATAACCGTTCCGGGAGATATCCCCGGGGGAAAGGAACGTATGAATAAGATCTTCGACAACAAGCAGGAGTTTACCGAGCTCTATCGCGATGCCGTCATGAGCATCAGCGGCAAGAGCGTCGAGGCCGCCAGCGACCTCGACCGTTTTAACGCCCTGGCCAAGCTCGTGGCCGAGAAGGCGCGCACCGTTGCCACCAAGA
>URWQ01000174.1 GCA_900551635.1 uncultured Collinsella sp.
CGCCCACCAAGTGCAGGTGGTCGACGGCGAGCCGCTTGATGAGTGAGGCGAGCGACTCGATAAAGTCGTCGGCGCTGGCGGTCTCCAGGATGGACTCAATGATGCGCTCGTGATAACGCACGCGGTAGTTGTTCTCGTCTGGATGCGTGTGCAGCAACTCGTCGATGATGTAGGCATAATCACGCGGGATGGCCTTACGCACCTTGGAGCGGGTGTAGCGACTCGAAAGCGAGCGGGCAACTACAATGAGCTGGTCGAGCATGGTCTTGTACCAGGTGGGCGAGTCCTCGCGCCGGCTGCGGACAAGATCGATCTTCTCGCGCGGATAGTAGATGAGCGTGCACAGCTCGCCCTTTTCGTCAAAGGAGAGCGTGTCGCCAAAGATCTCGTCGACATGCTCGCGCACGACGCCCGAGCAGTTGTTGAGGATGTGCATAAAGGCTTCGTATTCGCCATGCACATCGCTCATAAAATGCTCGGTGCCTTTGGGTAGGTTGAGGATTGCCGAGAGATTGATGATCTCGGTAAACGCGGATTGCTCGGTGGGGAACTGTCTCGACAGCAGACGCAGATACTTAAAGTCTTGCGGATTGCGATCGAATGCGACCATGAAGCACCTTCCGATGTGGTTGGTAAAACTGATAAACAGCGTCAAACGTTTATCAGTATGCGCCGCTTCTGTTTCGATTGGGGATGGGAGGTCAAATTGTTGGCCGAACGGTTTGGTAAATCGATTTAGTCGAGGTAGATATGGCGGTTGAATGGAGACGTAGAGCCGTCTTTGCAGACGCATGCCTCCGGAATCGATAGAGATGATGACGGTAAAGATGTTCACTACATTTGGTTCAATTTGGTAAATAGTGGACATTTGTACCGTATCCACGCTTATTGTGCGATAATTTGCGCAACAATGAGTAAGGAGCCTCATATGAGTGATTTTGTCCTGACCTGTGAATCCGCCGCCGATCGAACCCGTGAGTTCTTTGAATCGCGCAATATCCCTGTCGTGTGTTTTCATTACGAGATCGACGATGTTGTCTATACGGACGATCTATATCAGTCGATTACGCCGGACGAGTTTTTTGCCAAGATCGCCGCGGGTGTCATGCCAAAAACGTCGCAGCTGGGCGTGGGCGAGTACGAGGAGTTTTGGGAGCCGTTCGTTGCCGAAGGCAAGGACGTGCTGCACCTGACGCTATCTTCGGGTATTTCGGGCACGTATGGTTCGGCTTGCGTTGCGGCGCAGATGCTCGCGGATCGCTACCCCCAGGGCGGCAAGGTGCGCGTCATCGATTCGCTGGCGGCGTCTTCGGGCTTTGGCCTGTTGCTGGAATATGCCGCCGACGTGCGCGATAGCGGCGCTTCGCTCGACGAGACGGCCGCTTGGATTGAGGAGCATAAACTCAACCTGCACCACTGGTTCTTCTCGACCGATTTGTCGAGCTACCTGCGCGGCGGTCGCATTTCGGCCGCGAGCGCGATCATCGGCACGGCGCTCAAGATTTGCCCGCTCATGACGGTCGATTGCGAAGGTGAGCTGGCGCCACGCGAGAAGATTCGCACCAAGAAACGCGCGATCTCCGAGATGGCCAAGACCGTGATGGCGCATGTGCAGGACGGCGCGAACTATTCGGGCAAGTGCATCATGTCGCACTCGGCGTGCCGCGAGGACGCCGAGGCCGTTGCGGCACTGATAGAGGAACAGGTTCCGCAGCTCAAAGGCAAGATTGAGATCAATAGCATCGGTGCTCTGATTGGCTCGCATACCGGCCCCGGCACGGTGGCCGTCTTCTTTATGGGCGACAAGCGCGTGGACTAACGTTTGTGGGGTGGCTGACGGTTTTAACGGCTACGCCTGTTCTCCGGACATTCGATAACAGAAAAAGGCCCGTCCCATTGTTTGCGGAACGGGCCTTGCTGTTGCGGCTAGCGTTTCTTTCCGCGGAAGAAGAAGCCGTGCAGCGAGGGCTTGAGTCCGCGGTTGGCGCGACGTTCCTCGATATGATCGTGGATCGAAGCGACGCGTTCGATGACTTCGTCGGGGATCGGCACATCGGGATTCATGTTCTCGACCTGGCTGACCTCGGCGGCGGCGACCTGGTCGATAATGGGCACATCGTCGCGCGAGATGACGGGCGTGGCGTCTTCCTTCATCTTGCGATAGCGCTGCATCATGTCGGTCTGCAGCTGCTGGGCCGAAGGCGGCGTCCAGATGATGGCGTTGGCGCCGGCGGCGATGGTCTCACGGATGCTCTCGGGCGTTTTGCCGCCCGGTGCGATGAGCGGCAGGTTGGGATAGTGCTCGCGCAGTTCACGCAGGACCTGCGGCGTGTTCTTGCCGGCCGCGATGTTGAGGATCTTGGCTCCGGCGCGCACCTTGGCGTGAGCATCGTCGTCGCAACGTACGACCGTGGCGATGACGGGGATGTCGGCGAGCTGGCAGTCCTTCATCATGACGGTGAGGGCCTCCCAGTTCATGTAGGACGGCACGCGCCACTTGAGGCGGGCCGGGATGTCCGTGCCGTTGGTACGGATGTAGTAGAAGACTTCGCCGCGGGGCGCTTCGCTGCGGGCGCAGGCTTCGGCCGTGTGGATCTGGCGCATGGGCACGCAGTGGGGGCCTTCGGGCATGCGTTCGCAGCACTGGCGGATGAGCTTGAAGGATTCGAAGATCTCGTCCAGGCGCACCATGGTGCGGGAGTGGATGCAGCAGCCGTCATGGGTGATGCTCTTGAACTCCAGGTCGGGATAGGCCGCATAGGGCGAATCCTTGCGCACGTCGATGGCGATGCCGGAACCGCGCGCCACGGGGCCCACCACGCCCAGGCGCAGGGCGTCTTCCCTGGGCAGCAGGCCCAAGCCCTTGGTACGGCCCAGGACCATGGAGTTGGTGGCATAGATCTCGCGGATCTCGTCCACGGCGGGCTCCACCTTGTCGATCATGCCCAGGATGTACTTGAGCATGTCCGGGGGCACGTCGCACTTGACGCCGCCGATGCAGTTGGAGGCCAGGTTCATGCGGTTGCCGTATACGGTCTCCTTCACGTCCTGCATCATCTCGCGCACTTCCATGACGTGCATGAACAGCGACTTGAAGCCGATGATGTGGGCCTGGATGGCGGTGTTGAACAGGTGCGAGGCCACGCGCTTGATCTCTTCGGCCAGCACGCGCAGGTAGCGGGCGCGGACGGGGATCTCCATGCCCAGCACGTTTTCCACAGCCATGCTGTAGGTGAAGCTGTGGCTGTTGGAGCACAGGGAGCAGACGCGCTCGGTCAGGGTGACGTTCTTGATGAGGTTGCGCTGGGTGGCCAGGGCTTCCATGCCGCGGTGCACGTGACCGGAGGTCAGCTCCACCTTGCGGATGGTCTCGCCTTCCACGGTGAGGTTGAAGTAGACGGGCTCTTCAAGCGCCACATGCACGGGGCCCAGCGGCATGTTGAAAGTGGTGAGCTTGCTCATGCGCGTTCCCCTTCCTTTTCTTTCAGAATGCGTTCCCAGAGGTCCGTGGTGCAGGCCCCGTTCATCATGATGGACAGCGGCACGGCCTCGTTGAGGATGCCGGCGTCCAGTTCCTCGTCAAGGAAGAGGCGGCGCGGGTTGGGCTGGTTGGCCACGCGGATGCCGTACAGTTCCATCATCTCGCGCTCATGCCAGTCGGCATTGGCGAACAGGGGGGTGATGGAAGGCACGGTGTTGTGTTCGGCGGTCAGGGTGACGGTGATGTTGTAGACCACGCCCTGCAGCTCGAAGTGGTAGCACAGTTCCTGTTGCTGTTCGCCCAGCTGCTTCAGGTTGTAGGCCGTGATCATGCACAGACGGGCATGGGCGCCCTGCAGGGCGGTGGCGGCCTGGCTC
>URWQ01000175.1 GCA_900551635.1 uncultured Collinsella sp.
TGCCCGCTATCGCCTCTGCCTCCATCCCCTCCACATCCATGTTGATGAGACTCACCGTCTGCCCGCACAGGATGTTATCCACACTGTCCAGCTCGGTCATGGCGCCGCCCGCCGCCAGGCGGGAGCCACGCCCAGCCCCACCCGCGAAGGGCAGCCGCGCGTACCGGCTGTACGCCCCCAGCCGGTACAGAATGCAATCATGCAGCCCCGCCGTATTCCGTTCCAGCTTCGCAAAGGTCACAGGATCCGGCTCCAGCGCCGTGATGCGCCGCCACTCCCCCGCATACCCTATAAATTCCGCTATGGTATCCCCGGTGTAGGCCCCCAGGTCCATGTAGTGCTCCTCTTTTCCCGGCCGCAGGATGTTCTCCCACGCCTCCCTTGGCTCACTTTCGCACCCGCGCAGCAGTTTAATATCACCGGTCAATTTATATTTCACCACATCCCGCAGCACTTTCCGGGAGTGATCATCCGCCAGCAGTCCGTATACCCGCTCCAGCTCCTCCCGGTGGGCTTTCGCGTATTCCCGGGTAAAGATCTCCTCCCCCGCCACCGGCACATCCGGTGGCGGGTTCTTTTTTGCTTCGCGCATACAGGAAGGACATCATGGAAAGCCGCAAGCCGTATCTCGCCACCCTGCCCGGACTCATCCTGGGCTGTCTTGTTTGCTGCGCGCTCTGGGGGTCGGCTTTCCCCTGCATCAAGATCGGCTACGGCCTCTTGGGTATTCCCGCGCACGACAGCGCCTCGCAGCTGCTCTTCGCGGGCCTGCGCTTCACCCTTGCCGGCATGCTGGTCATTGTTGGCATGAGCGTGGCCCAGCGCCGACCGCTCGTTCCGCAAGCGCGCGATATCAAGCCCATCTGCATCTTGTCGCTCTTCCAGACTATCGGGCAGTACTTCTTTTTCTACCTGGGCCTCTCGCGCGCCAGCGCCATGTCGAGCTCCATCATCGAGGCCAGCGCCAACTTCCTCGCAATCCTCTTTGCCGCCCTGGCATTTCACACCGAGAAGCTCAATGCGGCCAAAGTGCTCGGCTGCGTACTGGGCTTTGCCGGCGTCGCGCTCGTCAACCTTTCGGGCGCGGACGGCACCTTTGGCTTTACGCTCGACGGCGAGGGTTTTATCCTAGCCTCCACCGTCGCGGGTGCCCTTTCGACCTGCCTGATCGGTATCTTCTCGCGTGAGCACGACGGCGTCTTGCTTGCCGGGTGGCAGTTCTTAGTCGGCGGCCTGGTCCTCACCGCCATCGGCTTTTTGATGGGTGGCGCGCTCTCCCCCACGGCGATTGCCCCCGCCATCGCGCTCATCATCTACATGGCGCTTATCTCCGCGGTCGCCTACTCGCTGTGGTCGCGCCTGCTTGCCGTCAACCCCGTCAGCCGCGTCTCGGTCTTTGGGTTTATGAACCCCGTCTTTGGTGTGCTGCTGAGCGCGCTGCTGCTCGGCGAGGGCGCTGGCACGAGCCCCATTACCGTCATCGTTGCCCTGCTGTTGGTTTGCGGCGGCATCATCATCGTAAACAAGCCCAAAAAGGCCTAGCGAACTGCCTCGTTCCAAGAAAAAGACGAGGCGTATCTTCGACAGCCGCTACTAATCCCGCCAACGCAATAGGGGCGCACGACCATCAATGCGGTCGTATGCCCCTTTTCTAGCGTATTTGTACGCCGGCTTTCTTTTTCTCGGCCTTGACGCGATAGAGCTCCGCATCGGCAGCGCGAAGTAAGTCTTGCCAGGTATCAACACTATCGCCGACCCGCGCGCAACCGATGGACATCCGCAATGCATACGGCACCTCGGCATGCGCGAGCTCGTCGTTGATTGTCGCGCACAGATGCATGATATCCTGTTCCGCCGCTGCCTTTTGGAGCACCACGAACTCATCGCCACCATAACGCGCGATAAAGCCACCAGACGCCGAGCAGACATCCTTGAGCGCCGTCGCAACAACCTGAAGAGCATGGTCGCCCTCCACATGTCCATAGCGATCGTTAATCTGCTTAAAGCCGTCAGCGTCCATCATAAGCAGATATACATCTTCGGCCTGATCCACATTTGAGAAGAGCGACAGCATATAGGTCTCAAAACGGTTGCGATTGTTGAGGCCAGTCAACGGGTCAGTCGAGATGAGCTGCTCCTGGTAAATGATGTAGAGCAGCAACATGCTAATCATTATGCCGACACAAAGGCCGGGCACCGAGTATACGATCTGAAAGGTACCGCCCACCAGGGCCGGAATGGCGAAAAATGCCAAAGTTCGATAGATGGCCTTCGTCTGCAGGCTCTCGACCCTGCGAGATTGCACAAACGCATGCAGGGACGTATGTATAACGTAACAGTAGCTGACGATGGGCTGGATCATATAGGCAAAGCCGCGACGATACACGCCCTGCGAATCGATATAGAACAGGGCGCGCGTCCAGTAACTGGTAAACGCCAGCACGACCACCAGAGCCGTAGGCAACGCTACAAGCACCACCCTATAACGCGAGGTCAAAAGGCGAGAGCCCTGCACCGTCTCGGAATAGATAAACCAAATGAGACACGCGATGGCAAAGAGCGAAAACGAAACCGCGTTGGAAATCCAGTTGGCAGCAATGCCCAACGTGCCGTCCACACCGTCCGAAAGTGTCCAGATCATATCGAATAATATGTACGCGGCAGAGGTGTAGCCAAGCATGCTAAACAATAGCTGCTGGGTGCTCGAGAACAGGAAGCGACGACTTCGCACGGCAAGCCCGATAAGAACAATCATGCATAGCACGAATATCTCAATCTTGAGTGCCTTAACCACTAGCGCCATCCCTTCAATATCCAAGTGGTCAGAATCGCCCAATTCGAATCAGGGCAATAAACACCCCTTTACTCCGCAGGGGTAAAGGGAATCATAGCAAAGCGCCCGAACATCACTGCAAAACAGTTTCTGTTCGGGCGCTCGGACGGCGCGAATTGCACGCCGGAATCAATTATCGGTAACGGCCGTTACTCGCCATCGATGTCGGTCGCGACGGCCTCCTCGATGGCCTCGACACCGGCAGGCGACAGGTCCTCCTTGCCCTGGCAGAACTTCTTGTCGACCCAGCCGGTCAGAATCGGAGCCATGATTGCCGTGATGATAACGGCAGTGGCGATCTGGGCGTACGCGGTGGGCGCAAGCTCGGCGTAGCGCGGCGCGACCTCGGCGAGAGCAACCGGCGTGGTCATAGCCGTGCCGGCGATGGTGGAACAAGCCACGGCAGCCTTGCCGTTACCACCGCACAGGCGCTCGAACGCAAAGGTGATGGGACCGACGACAAACAGCGTGACAAGGCCCAGCAAGATGCCGGAAATACCGCCGGTGATAAAGCTCGACAGGCTCATGGACGCGCCAAGCTGAAATCCGATGACGGCAATCGCAGGGTTGGAACCGGGAACCAGCAGGTTCTTGATAAACGGGAACAGGTTGCCCAGAACCATGCCGATAACGAGCGGCAAAATGGAGCCGATGATAGTACCGACAGGGATGTTGGCAAGACCCGAAACACCAAGGATGATCATCGTGACGGCGGGGCCGGCCGTAAAGAACAGGATACCGACGGCGCCCTGCTCGGACTCATCGCCGAACTCGCCCATGATGCCCGTATAGAGCGCCATGTTGCAAAACGTAATGCCGCCGATGATAGACACGGAGCTCAGACCCAGGAAGTTGTCGTTAAAGAAATATGCCACGCCTAGGCCGAGAGCCGCTGCGACGACCAGCTTGGGAATCAGCACGACGATACCGGTCTTGATGGCGCCCGGCGTGGACTTAAAGCTGATGCCGGCGCCCACGAACAGCAGGATCGCGGCGACGATGGTATTGG